>CAZIWA010000081.1:0-24818 GCA_964542875.1 uncultured Phycisphaeraceae bacterium | reverse complement strand
CTGGCTTCCGGGTGACCACCGTGGCTGGTTTCAAAACGGCCGCGTCCAGCGCCCCAATGAACTCCGGAATATCGAATCTCGGCTTCACCTGAATTCGCATCCGGTCATTCTCACCCCACCTCAACGCCAACTCATCGAAAAAACCATCGCCAATCACTGCATCCACAGGCAATGGATACTCCACGCCGTCAACTGCCGCACCAATCACGTCCATGTCGCAATCACCGCGCCAACCGCAAAATCAACATCCCGCGCGAGCAATTCAAAGCCTGGTGCACCCGTCATCTCAATGAACAGTTCCCATCACACGCAGACTGGTGGACCCAACGCGGATGGGATGAATACATCGACGACGAAAAATCCCTCGAAACCATTATTTCATACATCCGCGATGCACAAAACGCGCTCAATCATTAACTCCATCCATAACAAATCCATCGCTTGCGCTTGCGGCGAACCCTGAAAATCCCCTCATTTCCACGCCAAATCCTAACACCGCTCCACTAAAAAAAGTGGCATGAATCACATCACTCGCCGCTCCTGCTTCGCCGTCCTTTTCACACTCTTTATCGCCATTTCCGCCCACGCGGATCCTTCCGCCACTCCGCCGCTCCCGGACCGCGTCATCCTCATCACCATGGACGGCTTGCGGCCTGACTTGATCACCCCTGACCTCATGCCCACGCTGCATACGCTGGGCCAGCAGGGCACGCGCTTCGCCAGACACCACCCCGTTTATCCTTCGTCCACGGAGGTTAACGGCTCGGTTCTCTCCACCGGCCGATACCCGCAAAACAACGGGATCATCGCCAACCGCGAATTCCGTCCCGACGTCAACCCCAAGGAAGCTGTCCCCACCCATGTCCTCAAACTCCTCACGCCCACCATCGCGCAAATCCTCGCCGCGCACGGCCAGCCCTCCCTCATTTCCGGCACCAAACCCGTCGTGAAGCTCGCCAACCCGCTGGACACCCGCGCACCGGGCGACACCTCCGTCGTCATCTATGCCGGCGAAGCCAAAACCCCTGACCCCGCAACCTCAAAATCCTGGCCCCCCTTCCCGCCCAAAGCCGTGGCCGCCAAAGCCGCCAACACCCAGCAGGACGCCTGGACCACCGCCCGCATCGTTGACCGGATCAACGACGGCACCCTTCCCCGGTTCACCCACCTTTGGCTCAGCGAACCGGACTTTGCCCAGCACGGCGCCGGCATCCTCTCGGCGCCCGGCAAAGACGCGCTCAAAAGCAGCGACACCTGCCTTCAGAACGTCGTTGACGCCTTGAAGAAAAAAGGCTTGTGGGAAAGCACCGCCCTTTTGATCGTCTCCGATCATGGCTTCTCCACCATCACCCGATTTGAAGACGTCTCGGGCTCCATTGAAGACAACGCGAAACTCTCCACCGTCCGCGACTTCAAAGAACCCGCAAAACCCGGCGACATCCTCGTCGTCGGCAATGGCGGAACCGTCACCTTCTACGTCGTCGACCACAAAAAAGAAGACATTCAAAAACTCGTCTCACACCTTCAAACCACTGACTACGCCGGCGTCCTCTTCACCCGCGAAGGCATTCCCGGCACCTTCCCGCTGACACAGGCCTTCATCGGCTCCAAAGACGCGCCGGATGTCGTCATGTCCCTCAAGTGGACCGCGCAAACCCCTGCCAACGGCGTTCCCGGAACGGTCATCTGCGATATCGCCAGCGCCCTTAAAATCGGCTCCGGCATGCACGTCACCCTCAGCCCTTACGACCTCCATAACACGCTCATCGCCATCGGCGCCGGCATCCGCCCCGGGCTCGTCAGTCAAACCCCTTCCGGCAACATCGACGTCGCCCCCACCATCCTCACTCTTCTGGGCCTGCCGGATGAAGCCGCCAAAATGGACGGCCGCGTCCTCGTCGAAGCGCTCACCCAATCCAAGGAAAAACCACCTGAGCCTCAGACCCAAGTCCACCGCGCCACCGCAGGCCAATGGACACAAATCCTCACCATCACCACCTGCGGCAAATCCACCTACATCGATGAGGGATCATCCACACTGGTCAAGCCCAACTGAGACAAACCTCAAAAGTTGTAATCAAGCGGATTAAACGACGCCAGGGCAATCGCATTTGGATGGGGTGCCTGGGACTGCCGTCTGCGGCTACCCCGGAATCCCGTTGGTTTTCCAAATCCCAGCAACGCCGCCTACCTGCGCCAACTGGATGATCCAGCACTTTTCGTCCAAATGCGATTGCTCTGAACGACGCAGACCGAAACTCATCCTTCTCCGCGTTGGTCACGCCCGCGCTTGAATAACTCGCGCCGACAACCGATGACGAAGCAGCTCGACTGCGAACGCGACTCAATTTCCCCGCTCAGTACAACTCCTACAATAGCTAATCATGAAGTCATTCCGGCTCCACATCGAAAGCATCTCCGACATTACCCAAAGCGCCTTGGGTTTCTTCATCGGCGCAGGCATCGTCGGCCTTGCCTATTTCTTTGGCATCGCAAACCCCGTCCTATACACCCTTCTCCTCCTGGGTGCAGCCTCGTTCACCGGCTACCTCTGCCGCGGCACGCTGTGCCGAATGCTTAAAAATCAATACCCCAACGCCCGCTGGACACCACTCCTGGCAATCGGATTCTCCCTTTGCGGTTTCGGCGCTCTCGCCCAGTTCCTCGCGCCTGAAGGTATCCGCAACACGGTCATCCTCGCCCTCCTGCTCCCCGCCGGCATCTGCATCGCCACCTTCGTCGTCGCCAATAAAAACGACCCGGACGTCATGCGCTAACATCACTTCCACCTTCACACCGGGAATGAACAATGCCTCTCAACATGGGTCACCCCGCCTGGCTCGCCCAGCAACACCCCGACATGGCCCAGGCCATCCACGCCGCGCGTTCACACTTTCCGGAATTCGCCCGCCAGGCCGAGCTCGAACGCTGGCGCGCCTTGCCCGCGTTTGATGATGTGTTGGTCAAAGCCTACTTCCCCAACCCTGAAGCACCCGGCCAAGGCGAGTTCCACTTCGTCACCGACATCATCATCGGTCCAGACACCCTCACCGGCACGCTTGCATCAGCACCCGCAGGCATCACCACCCTAAGCATCGGCGATGAAGTCACCGTGCCGCTGGAAAACATCGCCGATTGGTTCCTCCCCTTCAGCGATCAAGGCGTAGGCGGCTTCACCGTCGACATCCTCAAACGCTCCATCCCACCCGAAAAACGCAAGCAATACGAAAGCGCCCCGCCCGTCTCCTGGTACAAGCACCGCACCGGCGATTTTGACGCTCAAGCCCAGCTCCAAAGCGTCCCCGTCTGCACCACCTGCGCCAAGCGGGACCTCATCGCCCAAAGCTACAAAAACGGCCAATGCGGCAGTTGCTCCAACCACCTCGCCCGGTGCGAATGCCCCACCTGCGGCGTCCCGCTTTTCCGGCCTCCCGGTGCACCGCCCAAGTGCTACGCCTGCATGAATGCCGCTTCATGACCCGCCGCTTTTCAATCCATAAAACCACACCACCGCCAGCGCATGAACCTCTCTGCGCTTCTCTTAGCTTCACATCTTCTGCTTTCGTGGTTGACTCTTCTTCACTTCCCCGCCGGCCTGGGAAACTGCTTCTCGATCATCTCCAGCGTCAGCTCCACAAGCTGTTGTCCGCCTTCGGGCCCTACGACTGACACCACGGGAATCGAGCCATACCCGCCGCCATCCACGCCGCGCTGCGTCGGCAGATACATCCCATAAGGCCCGGTGATCTGTGTTAAAAAAGTCTGCGCCGCGGTGCTCCGGGCTTTGATCTGATACCCATAGTCCACGTAAAGCTCAAAAGGATTCGTCGCCACCACCGCATCGCCGATCCGAAACACATGCACCTCGGCAGCAAACGGCTCTGCCGTCTTCTTCCCATCGTATATGTCCACCACGTCTTTCAACCGCACCGGCCACCACAGCCGCGGGTCCATTTCCTTAATCTCCCACGCATGCTGCCTCTCGTGCCAGTCCCGTTCGCTCTTGGAAATCTTCCGCGGCGGAAACTGCGTCTTGCGCACATCATGCGCAAACACCACATCCCCTTCAAAAGGCTTGGCGTGCTTCAATGCCCGCTCCACGCCATCACAAATCCTGTCGGCGATTTCCTGCCGCTTGCTCACCCCGCGCCTGGCCAGCAGTTCCGCCTCCTGCGGTTTATCAAACACCGCGTGAGGTGATTGATCCCCCGACACCCCGCACAGCGGCAACACCCACACATGCGCGCCGAACCTCGCTTTGATCTCCAGCCGCACCTCATGCCAATAGTCTGAGCTCCACGCCGTCAGATGCTCTTCAGCCTGTGAAGGGCAAGGCACGTTCAACACCACGCCCGCCAGCTTTCCTGCCATGTCCCACACGAAAAACATGTCCAGCGTGTGGTCTTCCGGCCCCTCGATCCACCGGAACTCCTGCTTCGCCGGGTTACCGTACATCTGAGCCTCTCCATTGGTGTACACCGGCCTCCGGTTATGCGCGATCACCGCATGGCTAAACGCCCGCCCGATCTTGCAAGGCGTCAGTTTGCCCCACGCTTCCACCACGGCCTCCACAGTCGCCGCAATCGCGATGTCCATGCACTGCGTCGGCGTCAAAATCCCCTCCGCCTGAGGCGGGTACGCCCCCTCCACCATCGTGATCGAGTCATGCGTGTGTGTCGCCGTCAGCACAATGCTCTGGGCCGCCAGTTCGGGCAACCGCCGGGTCACCGCTTGTCTGATTCCGTCTTCCAGATACCGGGAGATCATCGCCACATCCAGCGAAACGATCACCGCCCGCTCCGTCGTGCCATCCGCACGCGTGCCCATCACCGCCATCGCTGTCGCCGAGATCGGGTCCTGCGCCTGTCTCGCGATCCTCACATACTTCTGCCCCTGCACCATCGCCGGCCCATTGGGCGCAATGCTCCGTGACGCAATTCCGATCTGAAACATGATCTTCTCCGATGAAATGTTTGATGCCTTACCAACCCAGGCCTTAACGGTTATACCATTAGTCATAACATTTTCACCCGCGGACGGAAGCCGTATTGGGGACAACTCATTCCAGGCCAAAACGACATGAGCCGCTTCTTCCTGGCAGCTAAAAGTCGGTACGTTCATCTATGATTTAAACTCATTTCACCCTTGCGTTCCCTTTTTGGTGCCCAACACAGGCTCTCCATGATCCGTTTCCCAAAACCGCTCTCGCCCGGCGACACCATCGCCATCACAGCCCCCTCTTCAGGGGTCGATCAAGCCGCCCACCCCCGCCTGGACCTTGTCATTTCAAACCTCCGCAAACATGGCTTTAAAACAATCGAAGGCCGCTGTCTCCGCACGCCGCTCAAAGAGGCCAGCGCAAGCGCCCGGGAACGCGCCTGTGAACTCATGGCCTTTCTCACCGACCCTGCCATCAGCGCCGTCATGCCCCCTTGGGGCGGAGAGCTCGCCTGCGATATTCTCGACCTTCTGGACTTCCCCCGCCTGCGCGATCTTCCCCCCAAATGGTTCCTTGGTTATTCAGACCTCAGCACCCTGCACGTACCCCTCACGCTTCTCTCGGGATGGGCCACCGCGCACGGGCATAACCTCATGGACCTCACGCCCAACCAGTGCGACCCGCTTTCCACTTCAGTGCTCAAAACCCTCTCACATGATTTTGCTGCCCCCCTTAAGCAAAACTCCTCTCAGCTTTACCAAACCCGATACATCGACTTCACGATCCATGTCGAAGCCGGGTTCAACCTCACCCAACCCACGCTCTGGCGTCGGCTTGATGGCTCTGTCGCCCCTGTTGAATTCCAGGGCCGCCTTATCGGCGGCTGCATCGACACCATCGGCCGCCTCGCCGGTTCCCGGTACGCCGACATCCCTCAGTTCATCCATCACTCCAAAGACACCGGCGCCATCCTTTACCTGGAAAACTGTGATTACCCGCCGCTGGAGCTCTCCCGTGCCCTCTGGAGCCTCCGCCGTGCCGGATGGTTCACCGGCCTCTCCGGCCTTCTTCTGGGCCGCAGCAACGGCCCCACGCCTGATGCCCCCCATCAGCTCTCCTACACCGACGCACTCGTCAAAGTCCTGGGCGACCTCCCCTGCCCTGTCCTCTATGACGTCGACATCGGCCACCGCCCTCCGCAATTCACGCTTATCAACGGCGCTCTGGCTCACGTGACCTTTGAATCCGGCGCCGGCTCCATCACACAATGCGCTCACCACTCCACGCCACCCGTCAGCTCCCCGCTCACCCGCCCAGGCGGCCTCTCCTACCTGGAAATTCCCGCCGCCAACCCTCGGCAATCCGCCGCCTTCTACGCCCACGGCCTGGGCTGGTCCATCATGGACGCTGACACTGATCACCCTAAATTCATGGATCCTTCCGGCCTCCTGCTGGGCCGATGGATCACCAGCCGGCCGCCCAGCGCCCAGCCCGGCCTGCTCCCCTTCATCTACATTGCCGACATCCACGACACCATCAAACGCATCACCGACCACGGCGGGGAAATCGTCAAACCCATCTACCCCGAAGGCAACCTGCTCGTCGCCACTTTTCGCGATCCCGCAGGCAACATCCTGGGCATCTGGCAGGAAGCCAAAACCTCCTGACCTCACTCAAACCGCTTCCCGCCGATGTACACGTCCTTCACATTCAAATCCTTGTCCAGCACCACCATGTCCGCCCGCTTGCCGGGCCACAGGCTGCCGATTTCATGCTCCAGGCCCATCACGCGCGCCGGCGTAAGCGACGCCATCCGGATCAGTTCCACCAGGCTTGCCTCCGGCACATCACGCCGGAACACACGCACGCAGTCGTCCATCCCCACCACGCTGGAGGCCAGCCGAACCCCGTCGGGCATAAGCCCCTGATTGTTCTTGCGGATGATCGGCTCTCCGCCGTCCAGCGCGCCGAACATGTAGTCCCCATCGGGCATGTCCATCGCCCGGCTGGTGTCCGTCACCAGCGCCAGCCGATCCGGCCCTTTCACCTTAAAGGCCAGCCGCATCAGGTCCGGCGCAAGGTGTACCCCGTCGGCGATCACCTCGGTGGTCAGTTCATCAAAAAACAGTGTCGCCTCCATCACCCCGCCCATCATCGGGAACATCTGCCGTGCCTTCATCTTTGATTTGTCGGACATCGCGCTGAACAAATGGTCGATATGCCGAATGCCCCAGCCGATCGCCTCTTCCATCTCTGCAAATGACGCATACGAGTGCCCCGCATTGCACCGGATGCCCAGCGCCAGGCACCTTGCCACAAAGGCACGCGCCCCCGGCAGTTCCGGCGCCACCGTCGCATTCCGGATGTACTTGGCGTACTCAAAATACGGCTCGTAATCCTCCGGCGTAGGCGGACGCACCTCCGCGCCCGGATGACACCCCTTGGCCTCCGCTGCAAAGTACGGCCCATACAAGTGCATCCCCACCACACGGCTCCCCGGACTCTTGGCGTAAAACTTCTTCGTCAGCTTCAAAAACTTCATGTGCTGGTCATGCCGGCCCACCGTCGTGGTCGGCGTAAAACTCGTCGTGCCATGCCTGGCATGCGCCCGGCAAATCGTCTCCCACGCCTCCGCAGTCACATCCATGAAGTCTGCCCCCGCCCCGCCATGCACATGCAGATCCACAAACCCCGGCGTCAGGTACGCACCCTTTAAATCCACCACACGCCCCGGCTTGGCCTTCGGCGCCCCCTCAGCCTCCCCGGCATACACAATCCGCTCCCCATCGATCACCACCACGCCCTTGGTAAACATCTCGTGCTCAGTCACCACCGTGCCGTTTTGGAATCGGATCATAAAACTCTGTTCCATTTTGATGTGAAGAACCCAACCGGATTATAAAACCCCTCCCCCTCTTCAACATCTGACATCCCACATCTAACATCTAACATCCGACTCCTCACACCCCAACCCGCTGCTCACGAAACGTCCTCGGCGTACAGCCCAGCATCCGCTTGAATGTCCGGTTGAAATGCGCCAGATCGTTAAACCCTGCCGCCAGCGCCACCGATGCCACTTTGTCTTGCGTCTGGCGCAGCTCCATCATTGCCGCCTGCACCCTGCGCTCCATCACATACGCCATCACAGTCTTCCCGGTGTACTGCTTAAAGCTCCTGCACAGGTGGCTGTCGGTCACACCCAGTTGCCCCGCCAGGCTCTCCACGCTCACCGGTGAGCGAAACTCCGCATCCAGCTTCCTGCGCAGTTTCTCCAGCCAGGCGATCGGCTCCCCCGCGGGCGAAGACAGCGACTCCATCCCCGACTTCACCGCCTGCCTGCAGCACTCCACCAGAAGCACCTTAAAGCAGCTTCTCACCACTTCTTCCCATCCCGCCTGCATGGCTTTCAGCTCCGCGTGCATCCGTCTGATCAGCGTCGTCACCGGCTCCGGGTCATCAAACACGATCCGCGACCGCCTGTTGAGCCGATTCTGAAACGTCGGGTCAAGCGGCAGCACTTCCGGCAGCACATCCCGAAACTCTTCGGGCACCCCAGGCAGCCCATGCCGGTCGATGTTCAGATAAATATTGAAAATTTCCATGCCCCGGGCGTCGGTCACGATGTCATGAATCTGGTTGTAATGCGTCACCGCGATCGATCCGCCGCGCTCTTCAAACTCATGGTCCCCCATCACGTGCCGCCCGCGCCCGCGCACCACGTACGTCAGCAGCACCACCGCCAGTCCATGGGGCTCGTGCGTCTGGTGGACGTACCGTGGAAAGTGCTGCATCGCCAGCCCCAGCGTCTTAAGCGAGGGGTACTTTTTTTCCCAGTAATACAGTTGGCTCAGCTCTTTGACCATGACAATCCCGTCAATCACATACATCAATCTAATCCTAGTATATCCATCAAACCACTACATAATTGACGCCTCACTAAACCCGATCCTTACAGGTTCCCACCCAAATGAAAACCCAGCTCACCCAGGCCCAGGTCGATCAATACAACCGCGACGGCTTCATCCACATCCCCGGCTTCCTCAGCCCGCAGGAAGTCGTCCAGCTCAAACAGGCCGTGCTGGACGCAGTCGCCCAGATGGGCAACCGGATGGTGTCGGATCAGGCCCGTGAGGTCATCAAGGATGATGGCCACTACAACAAGGTCTTCACGCAAAAACTCAACCTCTGGAAAATCAGCCCCGTCGCCAAAAGCTTCATGCTCTCGCCGGACCTTGGCGTCATGGTCGCCAGGCTTTCCGGCGTCTCCCGGCAGCGGATGTGGCATGATCAAACCCTCATCAAAGAGCCCTTCGGCAACGCCACTGCCTGGCACCTGGACAACCCCTACTGGTCCTTCACCTCACCCCAGGCCATCTCCATCTGGATCGCCCTCGAAGACGCCACCCCCAACAACGGCAATCTCTCCTTCATTCCCGGCAGCCATAAGCTCGCCCGGCTTGACGAGGCCACCGGCCGCTTCAAGGGCCCCGGCATCGGCATGAACATGGATGAGCTCTTTAAGGTTTACCCCGAGATGGCCGCCATCGAACCCGTCCACGTCCCCATGAAAGCCGGCGACTGCAGCTTCCACAACGGGCTCACCGCGCACGGCGCAAATGCCAACATGACCCGCGGCCGCCGCATCGCCATGACCGCCGGCTACATGCCCGACGGCTGCACCTTCAACGGCAACAAAAACATCATGCCCGACTGGTACTTCAACTCCCTCAAGCTCGGCGACGTCCTCGATAACAACGACTTAAACCCCCTCGTCTGACCAACTCCCATCATCCAACCCCGGCACACCGCAGGCCGCCTTCCGGGGCGCCCTGCGGTGTACTTTCATTCCCAGTTTGCCGGCGTGTGGCGTCTTCTCTCTCCCCCTCCTCAAATTCATAATTCGTAACTCGTAATTCATAATTCCCCCTCCTCCCTCCCACTCACTATCATTTCGCTATTCCCACCACCCCCAAAGGCGCACACATGCTCTACCGCCCCCTCGGCAAAAGCGGCCTCCAGGTCTCCGTCATCTCCCTCGGCTCCTGGACCACCTTCGGCCAAAGCGTCAATGACGACTCCACACAGGCCACCATGATCGCCGCGTACGATGCCGGGGTGAACTTCTTTGACGGCGCGGAGTCCTACGGCTCCGGCGCCGCTGAAGAAGCCATGGGCCGCGTCTTCAAAAAGACAGGCTGGAAACGCGACACCCTCATCATCTCCACCAAAATCATCCGCATCGGCGACCGCCCCACCCAGCACGGCGTCTCCCGCAAGCGCCTCGTCGAAGGCGTTGATGCTGCCCTTAAACGCATGAACCTCGATTACGTGGACCTCTGCTTCTGCCACCGGCCCGATGGCGTCACGCCGATGGAAGAAATCGTCCACACCATGAACCAGCTCATCAATCGCGGCAAAATCCTTTACTACGGCACCAGCGTCTTCTCCCCTGCCGACCTTAGCGAAATGTACACCTTCGCCCACGCCAACGGCCTCGTCGCCCCCACCATGGAGCAGTCACGGCACTCCATGCTTTACCGCGCCCGCGTCGAAGGCGAAATCAAGCCCCTCTGCGAACGCTACGGCCTTGGCACCACCGTCTATTCCCCCTTGGCCCAGGGCGTGCTCACCGGTAAATACAACGCCGGCATCCCAGCCTCGGCCCGCTTCAAGCCCGACGCCGAAAAGCGCCACGATCTTCTCTCCGACATCAACATCGAAAAGGTCCGCAAGCTCACCCGGATCGCCGACTCCCTCTCCATCTCCATGGCCCAGCTCGCATTGGCCTGGTGCATTAAAAACCCCCACGTCAGCACCGCCATCATCGGCGCCACCAGGGCCGAGCAGATCCACGACAACGTCAAAGCCTGCGATGCTGTCGCCAAGCTCGATGCCTCCATCATGGAACAGATCGAACAAATCCTCGCCAACAAACCCTCATGAACCACCCCATGACCGACCGCCACACCCCCCAATACCATCTCACTTCCCCTTCGCCAGATACCGTCTGCTTCGACCCCAACGGCGCCATCTTCTACAAAAACCGCTACCACCTCTTCTACATCTTCCAGGACCCCGCCCTGCGCACCGGCGATGAATTCTGGCAACGCGGCCACTGCTGGGGCCACCTCTCCTCCGCCGACCTCACCCACTGGCACCGCCACCCCACCGCCCTCAAGCCCGACTCCTCTTCCCCCGAAGCGGCCATCTACTCCGGCTGTGCCATCCTCGATAAACACGGCACCCCCACCCTCATCTACCACGGCTATAACTCCGGCACCTCCCTCGCCACCTCCGCCGATGACAACCTCGACACCTGGCATAAAAGCCCTCACAACCCCGTCATCCCCGAACCACTTAAGCCCACCGACCCCGGCCATGGCGTCTACAACGTTTTCGACCCCTGCGTCTGGCGCGAAGGCGACACCTACTTCGCCGCCCTGGGCGGAAAAATAAAGCCACACAACCTCCACGACACCGCTTACCTCTTCAAATCCCCCGACCTCCTCCACTGGCAATACCTCCACCCCCTCTACACCCCCTCCCACCAGTGGACCAGCGACCGCGACGATTGCGGCTGCCCCAAATTCTTCCAGCTCGCCGACCGCCACTACCTCCTCTGCATCAGCCACGCCGCCGGCACACGCTATTACTCCGGCACCTATCAAAACCACACCTTCACCCCCGACCAGCACCACCCCATGAACTGGCCAGGCGGCTGCTCCTTCGCCCCCGAAACCCTTCTGGATGCGCAAGGCCGCCTCCTCACCTGGGCCTGGGCCCTGGACCAGCGCACCCACTGGCACAAGGAAGGCAAGCACTGCGTCCTCACCCTCCCACGCATCCTCACTCCCGGCCCGTCGCACACTCTGCTCACAGCCCCCGCGCCGGAGCTGCAATCCCTTCGCTCCAACCACCGCTGGCTGCAAAACCTTTCCCTCACACCCGAAAAGCCGCTCCCGCTCCCCGGCATTCAAACCACCAGCCGTGAATTCTCCCTGCACCTCACATGGAAGGCCTCAGCACTCTTCGCTTTGAAAGTCCACGCCAGCCCGGACGACGCCGAGCACACGCTCATCACCTTCGACACCGCCACCCGCACCCTTTCCATCGATGCTTCCAAATCCAACCTCAGCGGCGACGACTTTCGCCCCTGGCCCCTGGACTTCTGGAACCCCGGCCCACACGAAAACGTCTCCATCCAGAATGCCGCCGTACCGCTGGGCCAGGCCAATGCCCTCACCCTCCGCGTCTTCCTGGATCACTCCATCATCGAAGTCTTCGCCGGCGATCTCCTGTGCCTCACCCAGCGGGTCTACCCCTCGCGAATCGACAGCACCGGCGCATCGCTCCACGTGCTTTCAGGCCAGATTGATATCCCTCGGCTCGACACCTGGTACATGAGCCCCCTTACTTTTGATTGACACCTGAAGCAGGTGAAAATTTAAGCGCCGCCCTTCTAGATCACTCTCAATACATAACTTAGATTCATCCCCCGCAATCCCCATTCAGAATGCTTTCGTATTCCTCTGGTTTGAAAAATAGGCGTCTATCAGCTATTTTTTCGACACACTCCCACTGGATATTCACATGAAGCTTGCCATTAGCACCTATTCCCTCTCCGGCTGGTCCGGCGGTCTCAAGTCACGCACCCTCGAAGAAGTCATCGCAAAAATCGCTGAGTTTGAAGTCTCCGGCGTGGAGTTCTGCGACTTCTTCGGCGACGCCCACAACAACCCCTTCCACAAGATCGACCTTGTCAACAAGCGCGTCGCAAAAACCGGCCTCACCCCCGCGGGCTACGCCACCGGCGCGGAATTCCTCGTCAGCCACGAAGAACAAAAAGCCCGGATCGACTTCATCAAGCGCCAGATCGACGTCGCCAGCGCCTTAGGCTGCAAAACCATGCGCTACGACCTCACCAACGGCTGGGGTAAATACTCCAAAGACGTCCCCGGCCCGCGCACCTTCGCCAACGCCCTCAAACATCTGGTCCCCGCTGTGCGCGAAATCGCCGATTACGGCCAGACCAAGAAAGTCATCACCAGCATCGAAAATCACGGCTGGTACATGCAAAACTCCAAACGTATCGAAAAACTCATCACCGCCGTCGGCCACAAGTACTACCGGCTCACCATGGACATGGGCAATTTCCTCTGCGTCAACGACAACCCCACCAAAGCCGCCCAGCTTCTGGCCAAATATGCCTGCATGGTCCACACCAAGGATTTCCACGCCAAGAAGAAAGAACTCATGCCCCCCAACGGCTGGTTCAACACCGCGTCAGACCTTGCCCTCCGCGGCGCCATCGTCGGCCACGGCATCATCGAAATCCCCAAGCAGCTCGCAGCCCTCAAGAAGGCCGGCTACAAGGGTTTCCTCTCCCTGGAATTTGAAGGCATCGAAGAACCCATCTTCGCCATCAAATCCGGCCTGGACTACCTCCGCCGCGAACTCAAGGCCATCAAAGCCCTCGACTGATACCACGACGCTGGAACGCTTCTTGCCCCGTCTGCATTTTCCCATCTGCGTGCCATGCTTTCGTCCGCGTAAGCATGTCTTTTCTGCACGCTGTGGGCCGCCCACAAATGCCCTCAACTCAACAACTCATCGCTCTTGCAACTCTTCTCCGAAAAACATCTAACATCTAACATCTCACATCCCCCGCCCCTCCTCACATCGTCTTCCCCGTCAACCGGTGAAACACGTCATCCAGCGTCGGCTTGCTCACGCTCATGCTGGCAAACCGACCCGGGTACATCGACGCGATTTTCGGCAGCAGCACCGCGCCATCGTGATGCTCCATCCGAATCGACCCCTCCACCACTTCAGGCCGCCCCTTCTCGCTCCAGGGGCCAAAGCTCTCTGCGATCGCCGATGCCATCGCCGCCACCCCCGCCTGCTCCTGCGGAACAATGACAAGCACCTGCGCGCCGATCTGCGCCTTCAGCGCAGCAGGCGAATCACACGCGATTAACTTGCCCGATGACAAAATCGCCACCCGGTCGCAACGGTCTGCCTCGTCCATCAGGTGCGTCGTCAGCGCCACCGTCAGCCCCGTCTTGTCGCGCATCTGGCTCAGCGTATTCCACAGTTCCCGCCTCGCCCCCGGGTCCAGCCCCGTGGTCGGTTCATCCAGCAGCAGCAGTTGAGGCCGGTGCAGCAGGCTCTTGGCGATCTCCAGCCTGCGCTTCATCCCGCCTGAAAACGTCTCTGCAAAATCCTTGGCACGGTCCTTAAGCCCCACCGTCGCCAGCGCGTCCTGCACCCGATCCTGCAGTTGCGCTCCCCGAATGCCATACAAATGCCCCTGATGCAGCAGGTTTTCATACGCCGTCAGCTTGATGTCCAGGCTCGGCGCCTGAAACACCACGCCGATGCGCTTGCGCACCTCGTCAGGCTCCTTGGCCACGTCGTACCCGGCAATGCTCGCAGCCCCCGCCGTCGGCCGCGCCAGCGTCGCCAGCACGCGAAACAAAGTCGACTTCCCCCCGCCGTTGGGCCCCAGCACCGCAAACATCTCCGCCGGCCGGATCTCCAGCGAAACATTGTCCAGCGCCAGTTCCCTGGGTGCGCTTGAAGAGCTCCAGGAATTGGGCCCCCGCTGCTTAAAGTCATCGCGTCTGCGGGACTTCACCGCGGGATACTTGAACGTCATCCCGGCGACGCTCACCAGCCCCGGAGCAGTCCCCTGGGCCAAAGTCTGGGCGGGCAAGCTTTCAGTCTGGGCAATGGTCATCTGTGTTATTTCTGGTCGAGGAAAATCAGCCCAAACACAATCGGCAGGTACAGCAGCAACGCGAAAAACAGCAGCCTCGCGTTAGGCCGTGTACGCGCCAAATACAGCCGTACCGCCGTGTACAGCACAATCAGCGTGATCACCCCGGACCCGATCAGGTAAAACGCGCCCGCCATGTTCACCATCGCCGGCAGCGTTGTCAGCGGCACCAGGATGAGGCAGCAAAGCAGGATCTGCCTCGCCGTCGCTTTAAAGTCGTCGTCCACCACCGGCAGCATCGGCAGGCCCGCCTTGGCGTATTCATCCTTGTACATCCAGGCAATCGCCAAAAAGTGAGGCAACTGCCACAAAAACAAAATCGCAAACAACACCAGCGCTTCCACCGACAAATGCCCCGCCGCCGCCGTAAAACCCATCACAGGCGGCACCGCGCCGGGAAACGCGCCAATGATCGTGCTCACATGCGTCTTGCGCTTAAGCGGCGTGTAAATCAGCGAGTAGCTTGCGATCGTGATCAGCGAAAGCACGGCCGTCAGTCCATTGTTGTACACCGCCAGCGTCCACAGCCCCACGCCGGTCAAAATGAACCCGATCACCAGCCCGGTCAGCGTGCTGATCTTCCCCGTCACCAGCGGCCGCGCCGCCGTCCGGTGCATCCGGCCATCGCTTTCTTTTTCAATCACCTGATTGAAGACCCCCGCCGCGATGCACGAAAGCCCCGTCCCCAGAAGCATGTAGATGAACTGCGAAAACAAGTCAGGCGAAGAAGCCCATAAGCCGGATTGACCGTCCAGATGCTCTTTGTGCCGCACACCTACGCTAAAACCAATGCCCGCGGTGATCAGCACCATCAGCGTGATCCTGGGCTTGGTCAGCTGATTGATGGCATAGCCCCAGCCCGCCTTGCTCCGGGCTCCCGGAGTCGCGCCGGTATCTTGACTTGAAGTTGTCGTTCCTTGGGCCATGTTCACCGTTTTACCGCTCCACGCTGGTCTGGCTTGGCAGGCCTTCAGGCCCGGCAGCCGCACCGGTTTCACCCGTTGGGAGCGAGCCATCCAGTTTAAGCCGATTTTGAAACAATTGCACCCGGATCGCCACCAGCACCGCCGTCCCCAGAAGCAATGCCCCTGTGGATTGGTGCAGCGTGGTCACCTCCGACTGCCTGGCCATCCAGATCACCGAAGCCCCCAGCCCCACTTGAACCAGCAGCAGCACGGCCATGGCGCCTGCCGGCCGGGCAAGCTCCTTCACATCGCTGGCCCGGCGGTAAATCTCCACAAACATCCATCCCAGCACCAGCGCCACCACAATCGCGAAAATCCGATGCGTAAAGTGCAGATGCACCTGCCACACCGCGTAGCCCGCCGAACCTTGATGCGCAAAGGGCAAATCCGCCAGCTTCTTATCCAGCGCCGCTTGATTCATCGGCGGCAGCATCCCGCCGTAAGACGTCGGAAAGTCATAGATCGCCAGCCCGGCCTTAAAGTGCCTCACTGATGCACCCAGCACAAGCTGCGCCAGCAGCACCGCCAGCAGCACCCGCGAGCCCCAAACCACCACCCGGGCCTCCGGCGTCGTGGTCCACGAGCCATCCTTCACCGCACGCGCCCACACCGGCCCCGTCGCCGCCGCGGCCAGAATCGTCAATGCGAAAAACACCTGCGCGTGAATGCCGTGCAGCATCGCCAGGGTCGAAGAATTCTCCGTCACCCGCAGCCCGCCCATGAGCCCCTGCACGCACACCAGCACAAACAGCATCACCGCCACCACCCGCAGCCACGTGCGTACGGGCTTCACACGCATCAGCCACACCGTTTCGATCAGCGTCAGCATCCCCACCAGACTTCCCATCAGCCGGTGCGAGTGCTCCCAGAACTGCGCCCAGCGCCCTTCCCCAAACCAATGCTTGGGGCTCGCCAGGAACATGTTCTCGTTAAACGTCGTCGGCCAGTCCGGCACCGCCATACCCACGCCTTTGCTCGTCACCGTCCCGCCGGACATCAGCAGCACAAACGTGGCGCACATCAGCACGATGCAAAACACGTGAAGCGGCCGGTTATACGTCGAAGGTTGTTCTATGCTCGTCATAGGTATTGGCGCTCTGGAAACCAACGCACAATCATACCCCAACCCCCGCCCGCCCCTCATAAGCCGCCCCCGCGCGAATTGACGCGGGGAGCATGACAAATCTGCACCGGGAGCGCCGGCGTCCCGCCGGCTCCCGATCAACCACCTTCACCGACATAAGTGAACCCTTCAGTCACCAATCGCGACCTTCGAATGGTTTTTCACTGGGCTAAAAGGATTTAAACCCACTGAATCTGCCCCGAACTCCGCCCTTCTTCCACGCCCTCTTAATCATCTTTAATCCTCTAAATCCCAGTCAAAAAAATTCTCTCCTACCGCCCCGAATCTGCTTGACTCAAACTTAACGCGATATAATATGAGTGGAGTTCCTGGCTGATCCCGACATCCTATTTGTACCAAACTGTCACTCGCAGGTATTGCGTCGCGGCCACCCCGCTTCACATTGCCCACGATGGGTCAGCCCGGTTCATGTTCTCTCACTCTAAGGTTCCTGGAGTTAGACATGCCCCGGACGCTGCAGATTACCAGACACTTTCACGTGGCTCAAAAGCTCCGTGAAATGCTCCGTACCCTTCCACCGGGCACTGAGGTGCCCACCATCAAAAACCTCATCAACGACTTTGGCGCTTCCCAGACCACCATCGACCGCGCCATGGCCCAGCTCCGCCGCGAAGGCCTCGTCACCCGCCCCGCCGGCAAGCAGCGGCTCGTCGTCAACGCCATGAGCGACCCCGCCGCACGCCGCATCGCCCTCATCCGGCCTGACTACCCCTCGCGCACCTTTGATGAAGTCGCCCGCTCCATCGTCCAGCAAGGCCGCAAGTCCGACACCCGCTTTGACCTCATCTACTACCGCAGCATTCAGGAACTGGACATCTCCCTCGCCACCGGCGATGCCGACGGCGCAGTCCTCATCCCCACCTCCGAACCCTTCCCCCCGCACCTGCGCGCCGCGCTGGAGCGCCCCCGCAAGCCGCTGGTCATCACCCAGGAATTTCCCCCCGGCATCAACGTTCACGGCGTCCACCTCGACAACCATCAGATGGGCAAAATGGCCGTCGAATACCTCATCTCCCTGGGCCACCAGAAAATCCTCTACTTCGACAACGAACCCCCCACCTATTCGTGCTCCGCCCGCCGCGACGCGTGGCGAGACGCAATGACCAGCGCAGGCCTCGACGCCGGCGACGAACTGGTCTGCGACTGTGGCACCCAGGCCTTTGAAGACAGCCTGCACGCCGCCTACAAGGGCTTCAACAAATGGATGGACGCCCCCACCTCGGACTTCACCGCTGTCTTCGTCGCCACCAGCACCCTCGCCGGCATGGCGGTCATGCGCGTGCTCTATGAACGCGGCATCAAAGTCCCCGATGACGTCAGCGTCATCAGCTATTGCGGTGAAGAATCCCTCGGCGCATACACCAACCCCACCATGACCACCCTCCAGCCCAACATGGCCGATTACGGCGCTGGCGTCTCCGACCTCCTCGACGAACTCTTCCTCAACCCCGCCGCGCGCCGCAGGCAAATCGAGCTGCCCCCCGCGCTGGTCGTCAGGGGCAGCACCGCCCCCGCCCGAATCGCAAGCCTTCATCCGTGAGGTGTCCCATGCCCCGCAAACCGCGCGCATGCGCGCTCACCACCCGCCCGGCATTCACCCTGCTGGAGTTGCTGGTTGTCATCTCCATCGTCGTCGTTCTCATCTCCACGCTCCTGCCTGTCCTTGGCCGGGCGCGTGAAACCGGCCGCAAAGTCGCCTGCATGAACAACCTCCGCCAGATCGGCCTCGTCTACCCGGTCTACGCGCAAAACTATTCCGGCTACATCATCCCCGCCACCACCAAGGCGGTCGCGCCGGAGCCCAACTACTGGGCCGCCCTGGCCTCTGTAGAGCTCAACCTTGACGCCAAACGCCCCTGGACCAACGTCTTCCGTTGCCCCTCCAACACCGCTGTCCCCACCCTCCCCAACGGCGCAAACTTCAGCTACTACACAGGCTCCGCCATCTCCGGCGATCTCTCCTCCAATCTCGCCCCCATGAAGGCCGACCAGGTCATCGCCAAACGAGGCCGGAAAATCGTCCTCGCCGAAAGCATCCAGGGCGCATACTTCGCCGGCAGCCCCGACGGCTCCGGCAACCGCCAAACCCAAAACTGGCACGAAACCGGCGCGAACTACCTCATGGTCGACGGCGTCGTGCAATGGATGGCAGACCCCGCCTTCAGCACCCCATTCGCCACACGCTCCGCTTCAGTCGACCAAAGCACAGACACCAAGACATTCTGGTTCCGCACCACTGACCGCTTCTAACCGTCCTCTCGGCCCCCCCCCTCTCCCTTTGGGAAAGGGCCAGGGCAAGGGCCATCCACACACACCCTCAACTCAACGACTCCTCAACCCTCTGAATTCCTCTCTGAAAACATCAAACATCGAACTTCATACATCTAACATTCCCGAAAATCCCCATGCCCAAACTTCTCCCCATCCTCTTCTGCGCCCTCGCCCTGGCCTCCATCGGCCTTAGTCCCCTCCCCATCCGTGCCCAGGACGCCCCGCAGGAGGTCCGGATCACCCCCCAGAACCCCGCCTCCGTGCTGGTTGGCATCCAGGCCGCAATCAAAGCGGGTAAACGCCAGGTCGTCATCCCACCCGGCGTCTATAAAATCCCCGGCTCTTCCACGCCCCGCGGCAAAGACGGCGCTCACTGGCGCTTGGAAAACATCAAAGACTTCACCATCGTCGCCGACGGCGTCACACTCATCTTCACCGACAAATACCAGCACTCCATCGTCTTCTTGAACTGCGAAAATGTCACCCTCAAAGGCGCAAAGCTCGAGCGTGAAACCATCCCCTTCTCGCAAGGCCGCATCGAGGCCGTCTCCGTCAAAGACAACACCATCGACATCCGCATGGACAAGGGCTATCCGCAAGACCTCATGGACAGGTCCATGTTCTCCGTCATCTGGCTAAATGTCATCGATCCGGAATCCAAACTCTGGCTCACCCATCTGCGCGCCGGCTCTCCCCCAGTGATGGAGCAGCTTGAGCCCGGCTTCTTCCGTGTCAAGACCGAGCCCATCCGCAATGTCGGCATCCCCATCGTCCCCGGCCAGCAATTTGTCCTCCGCGGCAACGTATACAACGATCTGGTCGTCTCCCGCTGCAAGGACATGAAGATCCTCGACATCACCGTCGAACGCGGCGCCGGCTTCGCCTTCGCCGAGCGAGGGGGCGAAGGCAACAACCTCTTCCAAAACTGCAAAGTCATCCCCGGCGACACCCCGTCCGGCGCCACGGAAGCCCCTCTCTTCTCCTGCAACGCCGACGGCTTCCACTCCGGCGATGTCCGCAAAGGCCCCACGCTCATCAACTGCCATTTCGAGCGCACCGATGACGACGCCATCGCCATCCACGGCACGTATTCCCTCGTCCTGGAATCCCAGGGCAACACCCTCACCATCCAGCGCAACGCCAGCTCGGGCACGCCACTCTTTGCCCGCCCCGGCGACACCCTCCGGCTCTACGACAAGCGCATGGTCCTCGCCGGCACCGCCACCATCACCGAGACCAAAAAGCTCACCGACTACCAGCCCACCTTCATGCCCGACAATTCCCTGGGCGTCTTCCGCAACCGATCCAGTGCCGCCTACATCCAGCTCACCCTCGACAAACCCCTCACCGCTGAGGCCGGCTGCCTCGTCACCAATCAAAACGAGTTGGGCTCCGGCTATGTCATCCGAGACTGCACTTTCAAAAACACCTATGCCCGCGGCATCATCGCCAAGGCGTCAGACGGCCTCATCGAAGGCTGTACGTTTGAAAACACCACCCGCGCCGCCGTCGAGTTCAACACCGAAACCGGCATCTGGAGTGAGTCGGACTTCGTGCAGAACGTCATCGTCCGCAACAACCTCATCAAGAGTGTTTCCCGCAACGTAAAAACCGGACTCCTGCGCCACCCCGGAGCCATTTCCATGTTCGCCTACAAAGACAAAGGCTACGTCGTAAGCCCAGGCGGCCACCGGAACATCACCATCGAAAACAACACCTTCATCGACAACGACGGCGTCAACATCTTCGTCTGCTCCGCCTCCGGCGTCGTCATCAGGAACAACAAATTCATCCGCCCCATGATCAACGCCAAAAGTCTCGGCAAAGAACGCAGTGTCGACCCCACCACCCTCATCTGGGTCGACCAAAGCACCAAGGTGCAAGCCTCCGGCAACACCCTGGAATCCCCCGGTAAATTCTTCGGCCAGGCCGCCACCGCCACTCCAGCCACCGCCGACATAAACCTGAAAAACGCCATTAAATAATCCGTCCGGGCGGCACAGCACGGCCCGAAGCCGTGCTTGTGTCTGAATTCTTACTCCCTTCACACCGCCAACACCACTTCTCGAATCTTCCCCCCCGTCTCAAGGAATCGCTGTAAATCCCCACCTCCCTCAAAATCCATCCTCCACGCACTGATCTGCGTTCCATCTTCAAATCCCACGATAAACCTGTACTCAAACGCATCCGCCACCCCGCCCCGCCCTTTGGATGTTTGGTCCAGTTTCACCATCGTCTCAACCAACTCGCTGATCTTCCTCCACTCGATCACTTCAGCACGCAAATCCTCGATGCCTCGCACTGGATTCGGCGCTGGCGACTTCCCATCCCTGATGACCCATCCCTCATGGACCCCAGCGAATCCCCCGCTCTTGATGAAACTCACCATCTGAATCCGCTTTTCGACCGATCGCTTCACCTCCCGCTCGGCGGGTTCCTCTTTTACCCGCTGGACATGAAACAAAACCCATACCACCGCACCGACGCATAACAGCAGCAGCGCCGCACCGCCCACCCTCATCGCCATCCGCACGTGCTTCCGCTGACTCATAACGGAACCTCCGCCTGTTATGACGTCCCTCGCCCCCGTTTGTCCGATTTCACTTCACGTAAAGCTATAAAACCGATCACCCTGCAACCCCGGCATCAGGCATTGATGCGGCGCCCCCAGCGCCAGTTTCCCATCTTTTACAAACCCTTCAGGCCGATCCTTCAAAATCTCGATCAGCCGCTCCCGCCACGGCTTGAGCATTCCCTTGCCCTTCTTGGTCCGGGTTAAATCCTTGAGCTCATTGGGATCGTTCTTCAAATCAAAAAGCTGTTCCATGTCATGCTGGCTGTGCCAGATGTACTTGTATCGGCTGTCCACCAGATAGTGCATGCCGTCGGCGTAGTCGTACTGCCCCGCGTGTTCGCCATGCAGCACCTCGCGCACCGCTTCGGCTTCGCCGCGTACGATTGGCATCAAGCTTTTCCCCGTGCAGGCTTTGGGCACTTCGACGCCTGCGATATCCAGGATCGTCGGCATCACATCCTGCAGGCCCACCGGGCAATCAGACACCCGTTGGGTCGCCGGCGCCTTCATTGATTCGCTGAACACAATGAAAGGCACCCGGGCGGACGCTTCATACGCGAAGGTCTTCCGGAACATGTTGTGGTCGCCCAGCATCTCGCCATGGTCGGACGTGAACACGAACCATGTGTTTTTCATCAGCCCCATCCGGCGCATGCTCAGGATCAATCGCCCGATCTGGTCATCCACGAAATTCACTGTCGCGTAGTACCCCGCGCGCAGGCATTGCATGGAGTACGGGTCAAGTTTCAGGCGCCAGGCTTCCGTCCGGTGCCCCTTAAGCGGCTTGTCCCACGGTTTCACCCAATCCCCCACTGCCGGCTCCGGCAATTCACGGTTGATGTACCGGTCGTAATATTCCCTCGGCGGCGCGATCGGCGGATGTGGATCAAAAATCGACAAATTCAAAAAGAACGGCGCGCTCGGGTCCCGCTGATACTTCAAAAACTCCAGCGCCTTGCTCACGCAAAAATACGTGTGCGTCTGCTCCATCGGAAAATGCGTCGGCCCGCTCGTCCACCCATTGGCGTCCTTCCCATGCCAGAAGCCAAAGTCCTGCTCCGTCCGGCCCGGCTGCTGCTTAAGCCACCGGCCGTATTCATCATCCTCATCAAACGGCGCATCGCTTAACACCTGGTGGTCATATCCAAAACGCTTGCCCTTGGGCTGCAAATGCAGCTTCCCCACCAGAAAGGTGTGATACCCCGCCTTGCTCAGTTCCCCCGGCAGCGTGTGAGGCGGGCTCCACGGGCTGCCCGCCATCCCCACCATCCCCTGCGCTGCCGGCGCCATCCCCGAAAGCAGCGACCGCCTCGCCGGAAAACAGCTCGGGCATTCGCTGTACCCACGCCGAAACCGCATCCCCCTTGCCGCCATCGCATCCAGATGAGGCGTCTGCAGACACGCCGGCGCGTTCTCATCGATCCCAAGACAATCCCCCCGCTGCTGATCCGTCGTGATTAAAATGATGTTGGGTCGGCTCTCTGCCATGGGTCTGCTCCGATAGGTTCAAATGCGCATCGATAATGTAGCGCCAATCCATTCCCACCGCCGCCTCCGCCCGCGAGGCAATTGCATGTGGATGGAGTGCCTGGGGCTGCCATCTGCGACTGCCCCGGAATCCCGCTGGTTTTTCCAAATCCCGGCAGTGCCGCCTACCTGTGCCAACGATGTGATGTTTCTGCGGCTTTCATCCAAATGCAATTGCCCAAAACAAACCCCACCACCCACTTGCACCTGAGCCGCCTGTCAGGTACATTACTTGGCTCACTCAGATATAGAAACACCGTTCACTCGGGAGACTGGTCTTGGTAAAGCTTCGTTTAAAGCGTTTTGGTCGTCGGAACAGCCCCTTCTATCGCCTCACCGCGATTGACATCCGCAGCCCCCGCGATGGCCGCGCGATCGAAGAACTGGGCACGTTCAACCCCATCGAGAAGGACGTCGCCAAACAGGTCAACTTCAACGTTGACCGCGTTAAGCACTGGCTCAGCGTCGGCGCTCAGCCCAGCGAAACCGTTGGCACCCTCTGCAAGCGCGCTGGCATCGATGTGCCCAAGCCTGCCAAGGAAGTCAAGGATCGCTCCAAGCGCAAGAAGGCCCCGCGCGTCGTCAAGACCGTGCAGATCGACAAGCCCCGCGCTGAAAAGCCCGCCGAACAGGCCTGAGCCAACGCTCAACCTTTCGCCTAAGCGCTTATAAACGCTTGGTTTAAAGAAAAATTGCAAGCGACCCGTTCCTCGGACCGGGTCGCTTTCTTCATTACGTACACTCTCCTCTTGACGCGCGACGCGGGACACGAGACAAACCATGCGCATCGACATCCTCACCCTCTTCCCCGAGATGTTCACCGGCGTTCTGGGCAGCAGCATCCTCAAGCGCGCCGCAGACCCCGCGCTCTACCCTTCCCCAGACCAGGTCCCCGCTTCCTACCACCTCCACAACATCCGCGACTTCACCACCGACAAGCACCACAAAGTCGACCGCTCCCCCTACGGCGGCGGCCCCGGCATGGTCATCCAATGCCAACCCGTCTGGGACGCCGTACAGCACGCTCAAGCCCAGGACCCCCGCCCAGCCACCCGCATCCTCCTCACCCCTCAGGGCAGGCCGCTCACTCAAACCACGGTCGAAGCCCTCGCCCAAAAACCCCGCCTCCTCATGATCGCCGGCCACTACGAAGGCATTGATGAACGCGTCATCGAAAAACTCCAGCCCATGGAGGAAATCAGCATCGGCGACTACGTCCTCTCAGGCGGCGAACTCCCCGCCATGGTCCTCATCGATGCCGTCGTCCGCCTCATCCCCGGTGTCCTGGGCGATTCCGAATCCGCCCACTACGAAAGTTTCTCCCCCGGCTCAGATCGCCTGCTGGACCACCCCCACTACACCCGCCCACCCGTCTGGATGGACATGCCCGTCCCGGAAATCCTCCTCTCCGGCGATCATGCAAAAGTCGCCAAGTGGCGCTCCCAGCAATCCCTCCTGCGCACCAAAGCCCGCAGGCCCGACATTCTCCCCCCGGAGCCCCCCGCCCCCGACACCGACCAACGCATGATCTTCAACGACCCCTCCCCCGGGGCTTGATTGCCCCAGTTTCGGGTTTCGGGTTTCGGGTTTCGGGTTTCGGGTTTCGGGTTTCGGGTTTC
>CAZIWA010000080.1:0-24855 GCA_964542875.1 uncultured Phycisphaeraceae bacterium | reverse complement strand
AGAGTAAAAGAAAATCAGGATAAAGCCGACCAAGATTAAGTTTTTTACGGCTCCCGGTTCATCACCCCGGCATCTTGCAGACTTTTTTGCTTCTTCCGCTCTCCGCCTCTTCCCTTCGCGTCTTCGCGCCTTCGCGGTTAACTCCCCCTCTTCTTCCACCCCGCAAAATTCACACACCGCACAGCAACGCCCCCTCCTCGTCAATGCTTCTTTAAAATCTTGTAAATCTTCGTCAAAAATGATCCGCCCCAATCCCTCCAGCACATCAGCCACCTTCTCCGCTCTTCTTCGTGACTTCGTGCCAGACACCCCGGCCGGCTTAGCCTCTGGGCTGGAACCGGTCGATCAATTCCTGGCTCATGCGCACCGGCCGGCCAGTGGCGATCTCTACGTGCACCCAGTGCGTCAGGGCCCGGGCCAGTGTCCGGCCGTCGTTGATCCGGACGATCTGGTGCCGCCTGAACGCGGTGAACTTTTCCATCTTCCCCGGCCATGTGGCGATCACCACCTCATCCCCAGGCAGCGCCGGGGCAAGGTAATCCACCTCATGTCTGCGTACCACGAAGCTGGTGCCAAGCTCCTGATATCGCGCCCAGTCGTACCCAAGGGCCGCGGAGTGCCAATACGCGGCTTCATTCATCCATTTCACATAGACGGCGTTATTGACGTGCTGCTGTCCGTCAAAATCCGCCGGGCGGATGATGGGCCAGAGCAAAAACGGGTTGGGGTCCTCAAAAATGACCGCTTCGCCCTTGTCCGTCACCAAACCATGCGCCTGACTCATTGTCCGGCCCCGCCAGGCTGTGTCCTGGGTGCTTTCTTTGCGCGCTGGTTCTCCGGATCGATCTCGCGTAGGTAGGGCCAGCTGTAGAGCCCGGTTTCGTGTCCGTCGGAAAAGATGATCCGGATCGCGTAATTCCCCACCATCTCGGCGCCCGTGGCCGTCAGCGGGCCAGACGCCTTGGAGGCCGGCAGCACCGTCAGCGGGTTGCGCTCCATCTCTTCACGGATGGCTTTGGCATCCGCGGAGGGAGACATCCGCCTGAGGTAAGCGATGGGGTAAATGCTCACCCGCCCGTCGTCCCACGTGACGATCAGTGCGGATTCCTTCTTCAATTCGAGATGCTTGGGTTGGATCGATCCGGTCATAGTCCGGTGATTTTACCCGGTCGGAGAATTAAAAGCTGATCCTTACCCTTTATCCGGCTCACCCTCAAACTTCACGCGCAAGGTCACATCTTCCTTCAACGCCATCTGCACGGGCTCCAGAAGCTTCATCAACTGCCTGCGCGCCGTCTCCCGGGCTTTATCCATCAGCAGCGGCATTCCCGCTTCTTCAACCACCGCGCCGCGCAGATCCTTCTGCACCTGGCCTCGAAGGTCTTCGCCGGAATACCGGTCCAGCCTTGCCCAACCCACATCCGTGCGCAGGTCGATCATCGATGGATTGTTTTGCACATCCACCACGTCCTTGTCTATGCGCACAGGCGGGAAGGTGGCCGTCAATACCTTGGTCTGCGGATCAAACTCAAAACTGTTGATCCCCGCACCCTCCAGGGGCACAAAGTACTGCACCCGGTTTCCATTGGCGCGCAGCGTCACCGTCGTGGTGCCAAGATCCAGGCCCCCTCCGCCGGCGGTCTTCAGATTTTCCTTTTTCACCGTGACATTCAACGTCGTCACCATCACCACGAACTTAGGTTTCTGCTTGATCTCTCGGATCACCGGAATGAAAATCGCGTTGACGGAAGCCTTCGTCTCAAACGCCTCAGCCAGCTTCTCCGCCACCGATGCGGGGATGCTCAGGGTGCTGTCCACCCGTATGCGCTCTTCTTTGATCTCGGCCTGGGTGATGTTGATGGCCCGGTCAACGACATAGACCCCGGAAACAATGGCCACGATCAGCATGCAGGCGATCGCCCAGACGACCGTCACCAGACGCGACTTGACCCCTTCCGAAGGATCAATGGGCCGCTGGCTGATGCCTTGAGTGTCAGGCGAGGGGTTCGGGTTTTCCGAAGATTGGCCTGTCAAAACCATCTCTCCATGCTTCGGGATTCAAAGATGGCTCATCATAGCCCGGACCGATTCAACATTCCGGCCCGGCCTTGCCACTTACCCAACGGTGGAACCCGGGGGGACGGGCTTGCCCGGCGCAAGAAGAACCACATCCAAAACGGTCTCCCCGTCCTTGGCCGAAGCCGCCAGGAGCATGCCGTTGGAAGCCTCACCGCGGATGGCCCGGGGCTCCAGGTTGGCCACCACGATGATCTGCCGGCCCACCAGGGTGGCCGGATCGTAATACTTCTTCACGCCGGCGCAGATCTGGCGCTTTTCAGTCCCCAGGTCGATCTGCAGCTTCAAAAGCTTGTCGGCGTTGGGATGGGCCTCGGCCTGGAGAATGGTGGCCACACGCAGGTCGATCTTCGCAAAATCATCGAATTTGATCGTCGGCTTTGCGCCTGGCAGACCAGCCGGAGCCGGGGCCGGCGCGGCAGGAGCGGGAGCAGGGGTCGAAGCGGACTGGTTGGGCTGAGATTCCATGGCGGATGTCCTTGGTCTGAATGGCTTTAAAAGGGGCTCAAGAATACCACAGATCCCTGTCGGCGTGGCTTTGTCGACCCGGGTAGAATGCCAATAGGGTCAGGCATGATCGTCCTGCTGGCCCTTAAATGCCGCTGCACACAAAGCTCCGGGAAGAGCGTGTCCAAGCCAAAACGTAAAAAAAGCCGACTCTGGTATGCCTTTAAGGTGCTGGTGCGCCTTGTTGTCGGCGCCGCCCTGTTTCTGGCCACGCTTTTTGCGGTTGCATTTTCCTACGTCTCCCGGCCGGAAGTTCTCGCCCAGGTGGTGCGCAGCGTCATCGCAGGCCAGGTGAATGCCCCCGTCAGCATCGGAACCATCTCCATCACCCTCGACGGCGCCATCGTCGTGGACGACGTCACCATCACCGTTGATCCCGGCGAAGAGTTCTACAAGGCCAAAAGCACCACGCAGGCGGCAACCCAGACCGGCCTTCTCCCCGCCACCTTGCCCGCGCTGGAAACCCAGCCCTTTGATGAAACCCCCGCGCTTGAGCAGTCGGAATCCACATTGGACGCCCGGTCCAGCCGGCTGCTTAAAATCCGCCGCATCATCATCAACGTAAACCTTCCGGCCTTGCTGACCCGGAGCATCAAGGTCAATTCCGTCATCATTTCCCGGCCCACCGTCTACGTCATCGAAAACCTCGACACCCGGCAGTACAACCTCCAGACGCTCAGGCGCCCTGCCGCCGCTTTGGCCGGCGATACCGAAAAGTCTTTGTCGCCGATCTCTCCCCCCGCGCTCCCGCCGATCACCATTGAAGGCGCCCGGCTCATCTCCGGCGTCATTGAAAACGGCACCTACCGGCACGTGGGAGTCATGCGCCTGCGCTGCGAGCTTTGGCCAAACACCGCATCGCCGGGCACCTACGAATTTGAAGTCGACCAATTCAAGAACATCGGCAGGGACCAGAACGTCCAGATCAAGGGCTACTTCATCCCCGAGAAATTCGCCCTGGCCGGCAGTGTCCGCGGGTTCTCGCTCAAGAGCAGCATCGCCGAGTTTCTTCCCGAAGAGTACCGCCGGGCCTGGGCTCAGTTTAAGCCCGAGGGCGAGCTGAACCTGCTCACCTTCAACTACAGCCCTGACCCCCGCGTGGGTGTAGGCGCATCCATCGGCCTGGTCAACGGCGCCATCACCCTTGAGATGGACAAAATCGTCAAGCGGATGGAAGAAGTCGACCTCAAGATCATCTTTCAGAAAGACAAGCTCACCGTTGAACATCTGCGTGGCCGGATCGGCAATGTCACCTACGAATGCGCAGGCGAGCTCAAAGGCCTTTCCCGGGACGCCCCGTTTGAACTTCAGGTGGCCGTCAATCCGTTTGTGATCCCGGAAAACCCTGACGAGCTGGACAAGTACCCACAGGTCGTCCAGAAATACCACCAGCGGCTCAAGCCCTCCGGCACCTTCAGCGCCACCCTTAACCTTCAAAGAAAGGCCATCGGCGCACCCCTGGATTACTCCGGCGCGGTGCAGATCTCCAACGCCAAGATCACCTACGCCGACTTCGCCTACCCCGTGCAGAACGTGTACGGCAAAATCACTTTCTCCAACGCCGAAGCCAGGATTGAAAAAATGACCGGCCGCGGCCCCACCGGCGCGGAACTGGTCATCGACGGCTTCTTCCGCCCGCCCGGCGACGGTGCTGAAGTGGAGCTCAACATCGTCGGGACGAACATCCCGATGGATGACCACATCCGCCACGCCTTTGGCCCCCAGACGCTGGGCATTTACGACATGGTGCGCGACCGCGACATGTACGCCTCCTTCCTCCAGCGCAAAGTCATCCCCCTCGGGCCCGACGGCAAAAGCCTCTTCACCCTCGATGGCACCGTGGCCATGAAAACCAAGGTCCGGCGCGAACGCGGACTCGACAGCCAATACAAAACCACCGTCTGGGTCGATGCCAAAGGCGGAAAAGTCCTCTTCAAATACTGGCCTTACCCCGTCCAGACCACCGGCGGCACCATCATCGTCAACCCGCCCATGGTCACGCTTGATAAAGTCACCTTCATCGCCCCCTCCGGCGCCACCGGCATCATCTCCGGCGACATCTCAGGCGGCACCGGCCCCACCGACCCGCTAAAGCCCAACCTCACCATCCACGTCGACAAAATGCCCATCGAACCCATGTTCCTGGCCGCAGTGCCCCAGGACTACAGCGAGTTCATCCAATCCATGGCCATGACCGGCATGGTCGGCGTCGACGGGCGCGTCTTCTACAACCCCGACATCAAAGGCATCGACTTCGCCCTCGACACCACCATCAAAAATGGCACCGCAAACCCCAATAACTCAGGCTACAAACTCGACACCTTCGAAGGTGAAGCCATCGTCTCCACCAACGGTGTGGAGTTCAAGGAAATCCGGGGCACGCACAACAAAACGCGCTTCTCCCTCATCGGCGAAGCGCAGATCATCGAAAAGAAGCTCAAGTCCCGGCTCTACCTGGAATTCTTCGACCTCAACCTCGCCGAACCCTTCTGGGAAATGATCCCCAAGACCTCCAACGTCGGCACGAACATCAAGGACACGCTCCAGCGCTTTAGCCTCGCCGGGCAAGTCGACGGCCGGATGTACTTCCAGACCATCAAGCCCGAGGAATCCGCCTTCTCCGGCCGGATCGAGCCCCGAACCCTCTCGCTGGTCTACGCCGGCGACCCCATCAGCCTCACCCAAATGTCAGGCGGGCTGGACTTTGACCTGGAGCAGGTCCACTTCGACCGGCTCGCCATGAACATCGGCTTCACCGAAGCGGAAGTCCGCGGCACCGCCTCCACCAAAAACATCGGCGACTTCGACCTCTTCGTCGACGCCAAAAGCCCCAACCTCCTGGCCCCCACCTCCTACCTCATCCCCAAAGGCCTCCGCGGCGCCATCGACGGCATGGAGCTCCGGACCGGCTTTGACATCACCAACGCGGCCTTCAAAGGCAAGCGCCGCAGCGACGGCAAAATCGAGATGGCCATCGCCGGCACCGCGGACCTCCGGAACACCTCGCTTAAAATCGGCACCCCGATGGTCATGAACAAAGCCCGGGTGCAGGCCGTCATCAACTACACACCCGAAATGCCCATCGCTGCCAGCCGGCTTAAGGTCACCGCTCCCCAGATGACGATGATGGGCCGGAGTTTCAACAACCTCGACGTTGAAACCATGACCACCGGCAAAGACAGCCTCCTCCTGATCCGTAAGGCCAATGCCGGGCTTTACGACGGCAACCTGAATGTCACCGGCACCTACGACACCACCGGCCAACAGAACTTCGACCTGAACCTGGTGATGGACAACGCCCGGCTTGATCCCCTTCTCACCCCAGGCAAAAAGCCCGACCCCGCTCAAGCAGCGGCCCCGGCGAAGAACGACGACCCGGCAAAAATCACTCCCGTGCGAGACGTCCTGAAGGTAGGCGGAGAAGTCATCGGCGATATCTTCCAGCTCGGCAATAAGGCGATTGGCGACGTCAATAAAGCCGCCGACCAGGCCGCCGACGTCGTAAAATCCGCCCCCGCCACGCAACCCAAAGACGATACCCCCATCGCCCCAGACCCCCGCGGCGCTCCAAATGACGCGCGTGTCTCCGCGGCTCTCTACGTCAAAGGCTCCGCCAATTCCATCCACTCCTACACCGGCAAAGGCACCCTCGTGGCTAAAGGCCTGGATGGCAAAGCCATGCCCGCGGCCATGGCGGTGTTCCACCTGATCAATCTCCGCCTGCCCGGCTCCGAATCCTTCAGCGAAATGAAAGCCAAGGCCCGGATCGACGGCCGAATCATCTGGCTTGATGACATCAAGCTCGCCAGCCCCTCGATGGAGCTCATCGGCTCCGGCGCCATTAACTGGAAAACCCAGGCCATCGACTTCCGACTCACCACCCAGGCCCCCTCCTCGGTCGACGTTCCTTTGATCACCCTGTTCCTGACAGGCCTGCGCGATCAGATCATCACCATCCGTGTCGACGGCACCTTCGCCAAGCCCACCGCCCGGCTTCAGCCTCTTTCTGGCGTTGTGAAGATATTTGAAGGCAACACCACGGTTGACGATGACATGCCCTCAGGCCAGAACAATTGATCTTCCCCCTGCTCACTTCCGCACGTACACCAGCCACCGGACCGGGATCTCTCCCTGCATCACTTTCAGGAATGCACGGCCCCTGCGCACGCCGACCGTCCCAAATCCCGTCGCCGTGCTGATGAACGCCCGGAAGTCTCCTTTCACTTGCGGCTCCATCCGCAGCGTCTGCGTCACTGCGTCGTACCTCGCACCGCTGAGGGCCTGCAGCAGCCCATAGGAAGACATTGCCCGCGCATACCAGTTGCCGCATTCAAACTCGTTGAACGGATTGCGGTACCGGCCGTTGTAGCGCTTGCGGGCGGCACGCACGATGGTCAGCCCATCCTTCACCTTACCCACCATGATCAAGTGCCCGGCCACCTGATACTCAATGCCTGTCCACACCTCGTCGCTGTAGACGAACGGAAACGACGGCTTGCCTCCCTTGGGCCAGGAGCACAGCAGCAGGCCGGCCTCGTGCGCCAGCGCGTAACCCGGCCTCTGCGGGTTCGAGTGGTCTTTCAGCGATGGCTTGAAGTTGTGGGTAAACACGGACGTCACATGCTTCGCCACCTTTTCCTCATCCAACACCGTAGGCAGGCCAGAAAGACGCGCCAGCCAATCGCCGATCACGCCATCCGACAAGCACCCTTTGCCATACTGATACTTGGGGCCTTCCTTCTCAAGGATGGCCAGCGATTCCGGCGAGTACGACGTATTCACGCTCAGCGCCTTGGCAGGGTCATCGGCACGCAGGCCCTTCCACTGCACTTTCTGCGTGAAGTAGTCGCCATTCCAGAGCACCTTCTCCATCACGGCTTTGCCCCGGGCCAAAAGCTCTTGATAGCGGCTCACGTCATCATTGGCGGCCTTGCCCATCGCCGTCGCTGCGGCCAATGCGCTCAGGTAAAAACCGGTGCACATCGCATCGGCACCCCAGAATTCAATGTCGTACGTGTTGTGGTGCGGCTCCACCACCGTGCCCGTCCCATCCGGGTCCCACGTCGCAATGCAGTAGTCCAGGCTCGCCTTGATCCTTGGCCAAAGCTTGAGCATCCAGGCCGTATCGCCTGAAATACGCCACTCGCGATACGCCTTAACCACGCCGCCCAACTGCCCATCGGCGGCAGCGTGGAACTGGTGGGACGTCGGCCCGATCGGCAGCGCCGCGCGAAAGTTCTGGTGCCCCGTTTCATCCTGGCTTTCCAGAAATTCCGTCTCCCGCAGCGACCGCTCCATTGATGGAAAAAGATGGCACAGCGCCTGCGCATAGTTCCACACGTGCGTACAGCTTCCCGCACAGCTTCCGTTCGCATCCGCCGACCCTTCCCATCCCCAGAACCGGCCGTCGTGCTGGCGCAGCACGGTGGTGGACTTCAAGATCGTCATGTTCGCCGCCGCCGCCTCCACGGCCTCTTTGGGCAGCGTCGTGTCATAAAAACATTCACTGAACGCTGCGGACCTTGCCCGCAGCGAGTCATACTCCTGGCGCCAGTAATCCATCACTTCACCAATGGATTTAAACCGCGTCGCGTACCACGGCACGTACGTTGTCGGGCCTGCGGGCTTGGCGTCGGGCCGGCCCCCGCTGGTCACATCACTCTTGGGCACATACCACGCCAGCCGAAGGCGCACCGTCTTTTCGCTTCCGGGCTTGATAGCAAACGGCACATACAGGCTGCCCCCGTCGCTGGGCTCGCCGTCGGCATGCCCCGTTGCGGCAGGCGTGCGCCCCGCCATCACGTGATTCCACACCGTCGTCACCGAATCAAACCACGACCCGCGCATCCACGCGCAGTCGACAGACACCTGCTCATCATCCACAAACGCCGCAAAACTCCCCTCGTGCGAAACCGGTGTCGGTGTCCAGGCATCCGGCTGAGGCAGCGGCACTGCCATTTCCTGGGTCTTGGCCGGCGCCAGGGCCAGCGATACGCCCCACCCGCCCCCGCCGCAAAGGTCAAATGCAAACATCACTTCGTGCTCGCCTGCTTCCAGCGTCACATCCACCCGGGCCCGGTCTGGCTTATGTGGATTGGCCCGGTTGCCCTCGGCGTACACCGGCACGCCGTTCACAAACATCCGCGCCGGCCCGTCATGCCCGATCCGAAACTCCCACGTGCCCGCCTGGGCAGCCTTTAATTTCGTCCCCAGATACACCAGCCCATCGCTGGTGGCGTACCGTGCGTGCGCGTTGGCGAAGTATTGCAGCATCGGCGCAGGTTCCCACCCCGCCGCATCGGCAAGCTTCACGCAAGGCGCCTGCGTCACCGGCGTCGTCCGGTCGAAAATCCGGGATACCCACCAGCTCGCCACGTGAGGCAGCGCCGCCCCCGCTGGCACGTCCAGCATGAACCCGCCCTGCACCGGGCTTACGTTCGCGGGCACATGCAGCCCCGGCTTCATGAAGTTCTTGGCATGGAATGAAAACACACCCTTCACCAGCTTGGCCGATGTGTTCTTAATCTTGTACTCCAGCCCCGCCACCGGCAGGCTCGCGCTGTCCGCATCAGGCGGCGCAAACGGGCTCCACCCCGTCAGTTCCACCTCCACCGGCATCTCTTCATCCGCAAGGCTCACCTTGCCGAACGGAAACGCACAATCAAACCGCGCCTCTGAAAATCGCGCCAGCCCGAAATTCTTGATCCCCTTCCCCAGGCCCGACCGGGGTCCGCTGGCCACCTTGTGCATCGGCACCGGCCCCTCGATCACCCGCGCCGTCTTGGCGCCCTTCACATACAGCCCGGCAAACATCAACGGCTCATGAAACAAATCCGGCTTGTGTCTCAGCGAAACATGCGAAAACGCCCCCGCCCCTTCCAGACACACCATGCCCGCGCCCATGCCGCCCAACGGAAACGCCACATGCGCCAGCCGCTTGCCCTTGTACCCACGCTGCTTGCTTTTGGAACCCTTGGCCATTGCGTGTTCTCCGTGAGCTTGATGCAAAGATCATAGTGCGCACCAAAAAACCCGGAGTCAAAAACCCAGGCGTCAGGAAAACATTGCCTTGCCGCACGAAAGAGGTTCTGCCATGTTTTCACGTGTAAGCTTTGCACCTCCGCATCGGCATCGCCCTCCAGCGCATAGAACTTCCGGTTCCTCTGGGGCACCGGACCATAACGTAGTAGACTTTCGCTCCAGACATGCCTTCCAAAACCAACCCAACCTCTCCCGCCACCCGCCAGGATGTCGCACGTGAAGCGGGGGTTTCCCTCGCCACCGCGGCCCTCGCGCTTAACAACCATCCGCGTGTCTCCCAGGCCACCCGGGAGCGCGTCGCCCTCGCTGCCGCCCGCATCGGCTTTGTGCCCAACCACGCAGCCCGCCGGCTGGCGCGCTCGCAGGCGCGCGGCCGCGCCCAGGACTTCGACCAGGTCGGCCTCATCTACCTCGTCCCCGCCGACATGGACCCGGACCTCCCCTTCCTGGCCACCCTGGGCGGCGCCGAACACCGGCTCTCACAACGACACACGTCACTTCTGATCGTGCGCGTCAGTTCCCATGAGGACTGGGCCAAGATCGACCGCATCACCCGTCTGGGCAGCGTCGACGGCTGGCTCCTCACCGGCCTCGTGGACGACGGCGCCGTGCGCACCCTTGAGCAAAAAGGGCTTCCCTACGTCGTCCTGGGAGACCATCGCTGCTCCACCTCTCCCCGCGTGGTGAACATCGACCACGATCAGGCCGGCCGCATGGCCGCCCAACACCTCTTTGACCTGGGCCACCGCCACGTCATGGCGCTGGCCGGCAGCATGCGCCACGTCTACCAGCAGCAGACCGTCAAGGGCTTCGCACACCGGGCGAAGGAGCTTGGCATGACCGCCGGCCCCGTGCTCACATCGATCGACCTCTGGCGCGGCGACACCCCGCGCAACCACCAGAGCGCCGCCGCCCTCACCCGCTGGCTGACGGCGCAAAAGCCGATGCCCACCGCTTTGTTCATCACCGAGCCGGGCTGGTCTGAGCGTGTCTTTCGCACGCTGGAGGTCGCCGGGATGGAAGTGCCCGGACAGATCAGTGTCATCTCATGCGAAACCGATGTCGCCCGCGCCCGGAATCAGAAGCTGGCTCACATCGCAATGCCGATGGCGCAAATCGGAGCGCAAGGCGCGCTGCTTTTGGAAGAACTCGTGCTTCGCCCCAATGAAAAACCCGCAAGCAAGCTGATCGCCCCCCTGCTGCTCGACGGCTGGTCGGCAGCAGTCCTCAAGCCCTAAGCCCAACTTTGCGTGATGACACTTCCCACCGGCAGGTCAAAAGGAACGTCTTCGCATAATCCGGCCTCTCGCTTCGCTTCAAAAACCTACCCGGCACTTCTCTCTTGCCGCTTTTACCCACCAATGCCAACGAAAAAGGACTCGCATTAAGCGAGTCCTTTTTCTTCTTCAATAGCGGGAGGAGGATTCGAACCTCCGACCTCCGGGTTATGAGCCCGACGAGCTACCAGGCTGCTCTATCCCGCAATCTGTAGGGAGGAGATTGTATCGACCACCTGCCAAATGTCAAATCGTTGGGTTATGACGAGTCCCATGCGCCCCGGTAATTCGTCACGCTGGTAAAATATACTTTTTCGATAGGGCCTTTCCCGAAAGACGTATCGCGATGACGCCGTCTGTTCCTCCAACCGCCCTGGCCACATGGCAAGGCTATATCGACACCCTCGCTGAGGTTGTAGAGGGGCACGCCTGGATCGGCATCGCCGATGTCACCCATAACACCCTTCACGTCCTCCTGGCCAGCAAGCCCAGCGGCGAAGCTCACGCCCAGGCATCGCACCCCCACCTTTCGCTCGCGCTGTCCTGGCCTAACCAAACGCCTTTTGGCCACTTGTACCTTGCCTCAGCTTCGCAAAAACCGTTGTCCTCGCTGCACGCCCGCCTTGCAGAACAGTTTCAATCGGCCATCCAAACCAGCCTCACCTCCATCGCCCAGGAAGCCCAGGCCCAAAAAGCGGCCGCCGAACGCTCCGCCACGGAAGACCACATCCGGGCCTTAAATCACCGGATCGAGCTCGCGGTGAAGAACTCCGGCGTGGGCATCTGGGAATTCGACTTTAAAACCCAGAAATTCAAATGGGACGATCAGATGCACGCCCTTTACGGCGTGGTACCCGGCGTTTTTGAAGTTGAGAAAATGGAGCCCTTCAAGGCCATGCTCCACCCCGAGGACCGGGACCGGGTCATGTCCGAATGGCAAACCGCCATCACCCAGACCTCCGTCTTCAGCAGCGAATTCCGCTTTTATCACGGCGTCACCGGGGAAGTTCGGCACATCCGCGCACAGGCCCGGATGTACCTGGGCCCCGACGGCAAACCCGAACGCACGCTGGGCACCAACTGGGATGTCACGGCGCAAAAAACCCTCCTCACCGAACTGGCCAACGAAAAAGAACGCATGGCCCTTGCCATCCAGATCGGCGGGCTGGGCGTCTGGGAATACGACTTCGAACGCAATCAATGCCTCTGGGATGCCCGCGTACACGAGCTCTACTTCGTCGGCCCGGGACACTTTCGCCACAACATTCCCCCCGGCACCTACGGCGGAAATTTCGACGACTTCCTCAACTCCCTCGAACCCGACAGCGCCGCCACCGTCCTCTCCCACAACAATAAAGTCCGCAACGGCGCCACCACCATCATGTGCGACCTGCGCTTCCCCAACCCCGCAGGCGGGCCGCCGCGCCACATCCGCTCCGTCTCACGCGTCATCCGCAACCCCGCAGGCCAGGCCATCCGCATCGTCGGCATCGACTGGGACATCACCGCCGAACGCGTCACCGAACAAACCCTCACGGAAGCACGCCAGGCCGCAGAACTCGCAAACCGCGCCAAAAGCCAGTTTCTTGCCAACATGAGCCACGAAATCCGCACGCCCATGAACGGCGTGCTCGGCATGGCGGACCTCGCGCTGGATACCCCCCTGGCCCCTCAGCAACGTGAGTTCATCCAGACCATCAAATCCAGCGCGCAAAACCTGCTCACCACCATCAACGACATTCTTGACTTCTCCAAGATTGAAGCCGGCAAGCTCGATATCGACACCTTTGATTTCGCACTGCGCTACAGTCTCATCGACATCCTCAAACCTCTCATTCTCCGCGCCCAGAACAAAGGCCTGGCCTTCCATCAGCACATCGCCCCCGACGTGCCGGACCTTCTCCACGCAGACCTGAACCGGCTTCGCCAGGTCCTGATCAACCTCATCGGCAACGCCATCAAATTCACCGAAGCAGGACACGTCACCCTCACCATCGACGCTCCCGATGGCGTCCATAAAAGCCTGCCCACACGCATCCGCTTCGCGGTCACCGACACCGGTATCGGCATCCCCTCCAACAAGCTCACCAGCGTCTTTGCGCCCTTTGAGCAAGCCAACACCGCGGTCAGCCGAAAGTTCGGCGGCACCGGGCTGGGCCTGGCCATCTCCAGCCGACTCGTCGAAATGCTAGGCGGACGCATCCACGTCGAAAGCACGCTCGACAAAGGCACCACCTTCGAATTCATCATCCCCATGTCCGCCGCCCATGGCCCGGTCGACCAGACCGCTCTGATCATGGCCCCTCCCATCCCCAAGGCCCAACCCGTCGCTCCGGCCCGGTCGCTCAACATCCTTCTCGCTGAAGACAATCAGGTCAACCAGCGCGTCGCGGAACTTCTGCTCACCAAACGCGGGCACAAGGTCAAGATCGCCAATGACGGCCATGAAGCCCTCGCCATGGTGCGCGAAGAAGAGTTTGATGTCGTGCTCATGGACGTCCAAATGCCCGAAATGGACGGCGTGGAGGCCACCGCCGCCCTGCGCGCCATGGAGCAGGCCGCCGGGCCCGACGCGCGCAGGCTGCCCATCATCGCGCTTACCGCTTACGCCATGACCGGAGATCGTGAGCGCTTCCTTGCTGCCGGTGCTGATGGCTACGTCACCAAGCCGCTCAACCCCCAGGCCCTTTGGGATGAACTCGCCCGCCTGGTGCCCAAGTCCCGGGAAAACGGCGCGCCGGCCCAGGCTCCCGCGCAAACCGCTCCCCCCGCCTCCCCTGCGCCCGTCGACAGTCCGTTCGACCACGCCGGCGCCCTCGCCCGCGCGGGTGGGAATGAAAAAGTCCTGCGGGAAGCCATCAAGCTTTTCCGCAAGCATGCCGATGGATACATGACCAAGGTCAAAGACGCCCTCGTGGCCAACGACGCCAAAAAACTCGAGCGCGCCGCTCACACCCTCCGAGGCACACTGGCGTTCTATGGCGCACCCCAGGCCGTCGCCATCGTCCTTGAACTGGAAAACGCCGGCCGCGCGCAAAACCTCACCGGCTGCGCCGAAAAATTCCCCGCCCTGCAGGCGCAGGTGAATCATCTGCTGGAAGCCCTGCCTCTGGAATCCGACGGAAAGCGAGACGCCCAATGAGAATCCTCGTTGCTGAAGACGACCCGATGGCCCACATGCTTCTCTCCGCGGCGCTCACCGAGTGGGGCTATGAAGTCTCCGTGGTGGAAGACGGCCAGGAAGCCCTCGTCTTCCTTGAAGCCCCCGGCGCGGCCAACCTTGCCATCCTGGATTGGATGATGCCCGGCCTCGACGGCCCGGAAGTCTGCGAGAAATTCCGCACGCAAAACCCCGCCAGCCCCACTTACCTCATCCTGCTCACCGGGCGCGACTCCAAAACCGACCTCACCGCGGCCCTCAAAGCCGGCGCCAACGACTACGTCGTCAAACCCTTCAACTATGATGAACTCAAGCTCCGCGTCGACCTGGGCAAAACCGTCGTAAACCTCCGCCTTGAGCTCGAAAAAACCAAAGCGGAACTGGCTCAACTCAAGAAATAAATGGGATTGAACGTCTTTCCGTCTCCCCGCTGGAAGAAGGTTGGGAGTGAGGGCCGCCACCAGACATCTTTAACGCAACGACGCGCCACTCTTGGCCAGCCCCCAGACCCTAGACCCTAGACCCAGCCTCTACCTCAGCGCGAACTTCACATCCCCACCCACGATCGTCACCACCGCACGGCCTTTGACTTTCCATCCGTCAAACGGGCAATTCCGGCTCTTGCTCTTAAATTGAGCCGCGTCGATCGTCCATGCCACGTCCGGGTCGATGATCGTCACATCCGCATCCGCGCCGGCCGTCAGCCGCCCCTTGGACCCCAGCCCCACCAGCTCCGCGGGGTTCAACGTCATCAATGCAATCAGCGCCGGCCAATCGATCGCGCCGGAGGTGACCAGCGCTTTGATGAACAGCGCCAGTGAGCTTTCCAGCCCGATCATCCCGTAAGGCGCCTGCGCAAACTCCAGCTCTTTTTCTTCACGTGTGTGCGGGGCATGGTCGGTCGCCAGAATAGTGATCGTGCCGTCCTTGATCCCCTCCACCAGCGCCGCATTGTCCTTCTTGGTCCGCAGAGGCGGATTCACCTTGAACACCGCGCTGTAATCCGAACAAGCCTCTTCCGTCAGCAGCAGGTGATGCGGCGTCGCTTCCGCCGTGATCAGCCTCTTGCCTTCGGGCGTCTGCCGTGCTTCACGCAACCGGGCCACCGCGCCCGCGGTCGAGACATGCAGCATGTGGTATTTGCAGCCGATGTTCTGCCCCAGGTTCAGCATCAGGTCGCGCTGCAGCATCAGCTCCTCAGCCACCCTCGGCATGCCGGGAATGCCCAGCTTACTCGCCAGTGCGCCCGCGTTCATCGCCCCGCCCGCCAGGTCCGCGTCTTCGCAGTGCTGCATCAGCGGCTTGCCGGTCATGGCGATGTACGCCAGCACCTTGCTCATCACGCTTGATGACGCCACGCCCAGGCCATCATCCGAAAAGCCCACCGCGCCTGCGCCTGCCATCAGCCCGATCTCTGCAAGCTCCTTGCCTTCGCGCCGCTTGGTGATGGTGCCCAGGGGAAACACATTGGCCATGCCCGCCTGTAAAGACTGCCGGTAGATGAATTCGATGCGCCCGTTGTCGTCGATGGCCGGCTGTGTGTTGGGCATGCAGCAGATGCTGCTGTACCCGCCGTGCACTGCTGCGGTTGCGCCGGTAAGAACGGTTTCCTTCTCCTCATTACCCGGTTCACGCATGTGCGTGTGGGTGTCGATCAGCCCGGGCGACACGATGCACCCTTTGGCGTCGATCACCTTCGGCTTGGCTTTGGCCTTGCTGGGAGCCTTGCCGGGTTTATAGATTCCGACGACCTTCCCATTCTCCAAAAGCACATCCGCCACTGCGTCGTGCTTGCTTGCTGGATCGATGACTCGCCCGGACTTGATCAATGTGGTTTCTGGCATAGGGCACATTTTATCGCTGGGGGAAAACCGCGTCGGGCTTCTATTTTGAATCACATGCTGTTAGTCTCCTTCTACGCTTCCCGCCGTCCCCGCCTGACAGGAGGTATCCCCGCATGCCAATCCGGTTCTACTGCGAAAAGTGCCATTTCCGTCTGCGCACGCCGGACGGCTCTGCCGGGATGACCGTCAACTGTTCGCGTTGTACGCACAAGCAGATCGTGCCCAAAGTCACCGACCCCGAAGCGGAAAGAGCCTCCCAGAACCGCCGGGCCTTCCTCTTTGAAGTCCGCAGTTCGCAGGTCACGCCAATCTCCGCCGAGGACCGGGCCGCCTATGAGGAACCGCCCATTGAGATGATCGTCGACGACCAGGAAGACGTCTTCGTCGCGGAAATCGCCGATGACGAACACGAAAACCAGGAAGAAGATCCCAATGAAAGCAGCGCGATGTCCGAGCTTGGCCGCGCGCTGGTTCCTCAGGAAGACCAACAGCCGATCCCTGACTTCCAGGCCGCATTCGCCAAACCCAAGCCCCTGCCTCAGCAGGACGGCGCACAGGCCCTGGCCGGCTTGGCCCAGCAGGTGCAGTCCACCCCCAAGTCCGGCACCAGGCCCATCGCAAAAACGACGGCCAAGCCCGGTGCAGCCAAGCCCGCACCGGCTAAAAAACCGCTCCCCGGCCCGAAAAAAGTGCTCCGCCCGGCTCCCGCCGCTTCCGCAGGCGCCGCTTCCTACGCCCGTAAACGCGTCCCCGGCGCAGTCGTCTGGGCATGCCGCGTCGCCGGCGCCGCAGGCATCCCCTGCGCAGTCAAAATCGCCCTCATCACCCGCGACACCACCGGCGATACCACAGCAGGCCTCTGCGCAGGCATCACCATCGGCATCGTCGCCATCATCGCCTTCGCACTGGGTGAAATCGCCGACTCTCTTTAAGCCGATGCCCGGGCAGCGCGTCAGTGCTTAAAAGCGTGGGCAACCATCTCAAACCGGCTCCCCCACCGCGCGGTGAAGGCTATTGCTTGTCTTAAGCCCGCACCAGAGGCAGCGGCGCTGTATCTGCGAGATTGATTCTTCATCACTGAAGCCCGCAATGAATGGTTCTGGACGCTGAATCACATAATGCGCCTCAGTTCCCCTGATTTACAATTCCCGTCCAATCACCTGAAAATCGATACATTTATCGTCAAAAAACACCACATTAAATTAGGAAAACAACCTTGGTTTATTTTCCCGCATCTGTACAATGTCGTGACGCCTTTTGTTTCATTACGTGACCGCCAAAAGACCCTGACTCGACTTATTTAAGCCCAAGGGCCGCCATGAAAACTTCCCGCGCATTTACCCTCGTTGAACTTCTCGTCGTCATCGCTGTCATCAGCGCCCTGCTCGCCCTCCTTCTGCCAAGCCTCCAGGCCGCCCGCGACCAAGCCCGTAAGCTTCAATGTGCCAATACCTTACGCACGCTCACCACCACCATTCTCTACTACGGCAACGACCACAAACTCTTCGGCCCGCCCCACGAGCCCACCGCTACCACCGAAAGCGGCCTTTTCAACTGGCTCGTCGGCTCAGACGCACAGGACTCTTTCCCCGAATTCAAGGGCCTTGACCCTTACTTCAGCTTCCGCACTTCACGCACTTCCGCCGACCGCACCTACAACTCCAAGAAATTCTACTGGTCCGCCCGCGGCTGCCCGGATTCTCCCTACCAGGTCAACTCCCCCTGCTTCACCCCCAATGACCGCATCCTCAACCTCCGGTCCTCCATCAATTGGAAGCGTCTGGACAGCATTCTCCTTCCCTCCAACACCCTCCTCGCCACTGAAATCAATAACCGCCAGGGCATGCCCGATTTCCGCACCACCATCACGACCGACATCACCTCCATCGCCTACCTTGTCAATCTCCGTCACCGTCGCGGCGGCATCAACATCGGTTTCGTCGACGGACATGTCGACTTCCGCCTCTACAATTGGAACAACTACCGCTTCTACGACCGCCCCATCACCCTGATTCCCAGCTACGACGACAACCCCTGAGACAGCCCAAACGGGTTGAATAGAAGTATTCGTCGTAGTCCGACACTCCGTTTTACGACCAAAATTCAATTCCGAGCCATCTGCCAAACCATGCCCAAGCCCTTTTTCTCGCCTTGATGCCCCCCAGAGACAGGGCAGAAGCGACGGCGTTCTTCTCATGAAAACCCGCCCCCCGGCAACCCGGGCGCGTGGGAAATCGGCAAATGCTTTTACCCTCCCCTGCGCGTGATCTTCAGAAAATCAGGCTGCGCCTGTCCCCTGCTTCCCCGGCCCGTCCCCCCAGTGATCATGCATCATCCGGCGCAGTTCCACGCGCATCCCTTCCACCACCTCTTGCAGGTGTTTAAGCGCATCTTCCTGGCTCATCGCCAGCAGGACTTCCGCCGGAATGGGGTGCCCGATCATCACGCCGATCTGCCCCGTCAAATGAGGCAGCTTCCGATCCCTGGGCCACACGTCATAAGCTCCCTCCACCGCAATCGGCAGCACTGACGGGCTCGCCCGTTTCACCATGAACATCAGCCCTGTGGCAAACTTCCCGGTCGCGCCGTCCTTGGTGCGCGTGCCTTCGGGATAGATCACCAGCGCATGCCCCTGCTTGAGCACATCGATGCACCTGCGCATCGCAGACATGTCCGCCGCGCCGCGTTCCACGGGAATGGCATTCATCAGCCGAATCAGCCAGCCAAACCCGGCATGGGTAAACAAGCTCGACCTGGCCAGGCTGAAAAACTGCCGCCGAGGCGTCGCCGCGCCGATCAAAAGCGGGTCCAGAAACGACTGATGGTTGGAAATAATCAGCAGCGGGCCTTCCCGCGGAATCCGATGCCCGCCCCACACCCTCAGCCGATAAAACACGCTCATGTAGAGCCATGTCACAAAGTGCACGCTGGCCCACCACGCGATCTTGATGATCGAGCCGCCCGGGTGTCTTGCTCGCAGATTGGCGAACATCGCGCGTCCTTTAATGAGCCTTGGGAGCGCAGGCAGCCCCCGCCTTTTCCCGCACAATGCCCTCAAGCTGCGACAGCACCTGATCAAATGACAGGTCGGAGGTATCAAACAAAATCGCGTCGGGCATCCGCACCAGCGGGCCATCCTTGCGCGTCATATCGCGCTGGTCCCGGTCGTTGATCTCCTTGAGGATCTGCGCCTCATCGGCGGGCTTGCCCATCTCATGCAACTGCCGCACACGCCTCAGCGCACGCACTTCCGGCCGCGCATCCAGGTAAAACTTCACCTTCGCATCAGGAAACACCACAGAACCCTGGTCGCGCCCTTCCGTCAGCAGCCGCGGGTGCTCCTGGCCGATCTTGCGTTGCAGGTCCACCATCACCACCCGGATCTCACTGATCGCCGCGATGAAGCTCACCATCCGGTTCACCTCAGGGTCCCGGATCTTGGTCGTCACATCCAACCCATCCGCCAAAATCGCAGGCGGGTCCGTCTTCCAATCAAACCGCACCGACAGGCTCTGCGCCAGCTTGACCAGCTTCTCCCGGTTCTCCGGCACGCTCGGATCAACGCCCCGGCTCATCGCCGTCACGGCGATCGACCGATACATCGCGCCCGTGTCCAGAAACTCCAGCCCCAGGCGTTTTGCCAACTGCCGCGAAACCGTTGATTTACCGGTCCCCGCAGGTCCATCCAAAGTGATTATCAGGCCTTCCATGTGGTTCGACATCTTATCAGATCAACGCCTTTGCCAAAATTCCCCAGACCGTGAAGTCTTAGAACCACCGCCCATGCACATTGAACGCCGCAGGGTAAAAGCTTTTGTGATATTTCTCGGCCCATGCACCCGGGTTATCGGGCTATCGGGGGGGGCTTCGATCAAGTTCATGCCATTCAAGGTGAATGCCATTTTGAAGCATAGTCCCCTTTGGGCTCCTGATGGACACCCGACAACCCGCTCCCCGATAACCCGGGCGCGTGGGCCATCATCAAATGCCTTGGCCCCGATGAACACTATTCACCTTCAATATTTCCTCCAGCCTCACCCCTGTTTGGGTCGATATTCATAACAGAGGCTCCCCCATGAACGCATCCACCGGGCTACAACTGTCGCTGATCGACCAGTTCACCGAATACCTTCGGTTTGAGCGGCATTTCAGCCAATACACCTCTCGTTGCTATGCCGCGGACCTCTACCAGTTCTGGCAATTTCACATGACCCGGCTGGGCATCGTCCTGCCTGAGGACACCGCCCATCCTGAGTCCGATAACACCTCCCCACGCAACACCAACGACGCCGGCATTCCAAAATCCATCCCGCTTTTCCCTCAGGCCGAAGCCGCCATCCTGGCCACCGACACCCTTATGATCCGCGAATACCTCGCCCACCTCGCGGATTCCGGCAAGCAATACACCGCCTCCACCATGGCACGGAAAATCGCCACCCTCCGCAGCTTCTATAAATGGATCATGGTCAAAGGCCTCCGGCCAGACTCACCCATGGGCATGATCCGAACCCCCAAGCAGGCCAAGCGGCTCCCCAAAGCCATCACCATCGAGCAAGTCGATCAGCTCTTAAACGCCCCGGACATCACCGTCACCATCGGCGCCCGCGATAAAGCCATCATCGAAGTGCTTTATTCCACCGGCGTCCGTGTCTCCGAGCTCGTCGGCATCGACCGCTCCCGCGTCAACCTCCAGGAACAGTACGTCCAGGTCCGCGGTAAGGGCAAAAAAGAACGCATCGTCCCCCTTGGATCCATGGCGGTCGCCGCCATCATCCACTACTACGCCAAGCTCTCGCAGGACCCCCACTACGCCGTCGTCCGTGAACGCGAATCCCAGGGCGACGACATCCCTCTCTTCGTCAACAAATCCGGCTCCCGGCTCTCCTCACGCTCCATCCGCCGCAAGCTCGACGTCTATCTCAAGTCCGCGGGCCTCGAGCCGGGCATCAGCCCGCACACCCTGCGTCACAGCTTCGCCACCCACCTGCTGGACAACGGCGCAGACCTCCGCAGCGTGCAGGAACTTCTGGGCCACTCCTCCCTCTCCACCACCCAGATCTACACCCACCTCACCAGCACGCGCCTGCGCCAAGCCTACGACCAGGCCCACCCCCGCGCCGCAATCGGCAGCTAACCCACAGCGCTGCAAACCTTCAACTCCGCGTGCCATGCTTCGGTCCGCGCGAGCACATCTGGCTTTTCGCCTGATGCCGCTCAATCCTCTTAAATCCCAGTCGAAAATCCCTTTCACCCCTCTTTACGCATCCGAAACACCCGCGGCGTCACCCCCATCACACCCCGAAAACGCTTCACGAAATACTTCGGGTCTTCATACCCCACCGCCCTGCCCACTTGCTTGATCGAGTGCGTCGTCATCCGCAGCATCTGCCCTGCGCGATCCATCCGCAACTGCTCAAAGTACCGCATCACCGGCACGCCCATCTGCTGGGCAAACACCAGCGAAAGCTGCGACCGCGAGGCCGCCGCCGCCCGGGCGATCTCCTCCAGCGTCACCGGCTCATGCACCCGGTTGTTCATGTATTCCAGCGCCCTGTGAACCCGCATATCCATCGCCGGCCCCGGCTTGCCCACTCCGGTCCCCTCCAGCCCCGCACGCACCCAGATCAGCGCTTCGCCCAGTGCCTGCTGGGTTAATTCCCTCCCGAAAGCCAATCGACTGGAATTCAGTTTCCTGGCCCGCCGCAGCGCGCCCGCCACCCGCCTCTGCACCCCGGGCAGGTTGCGCAGGCTCGTTAAAAAGTACCCCTCCTGTGTCATGGGAAAGTCCAGCCATCTCAGCATCTCTGCGGTCGGCCCAAACGCCGCATACACCACATGCCAATGACCCGGGCTTCCATCGGGCGCGCTCTTGATCTGCCAGTGCTGCCTGGCCATCGGACGGATCACCATCAAATCCCCCGTCACGCCGATAAACCTGTCTTTTCCGATCTGATAATGCACCCGGCCCGAAAGCGTCAGGCTGATCACCCATTCATCCAGTTCCCCGCGCGCCTGTGCCGGCTGACGCATCATTTCCTGGGAAACCAACAGCCTTGCCGCGGTGCTTCTCGCTCCCTCTCTCCCTTCTTCACGCTCTGAAGATGCTTTCCTGCCCTTTGTCATACCGGACGATATTACCCCTTTTTCAGACAATCATCCGTCGATTCTCCGCCGCCCCAGCCAATAAATTGGTTTTCACTCTGGTTCCTCTTCTAACCTTGGAATTCCCATGACCGCCACCACCACTCCCGCCGCTGCCACAGAGCCTCTTCTTGAATCCCTTGCCCCTGTCGCCACCAACGCCGGCCCGGAAGGCCTTCATACCCCCTTCAGCGAAGCCAAGACCCAGGAAATCCTGGAATCCTTCTACCGTGACGGCGTCACCCTTCTTCCCGGCGTCCTCTCCCAGGCCGAGTGCCAGGCCCTGCGCGATGCGATGGACCGCGCCTACAGCGATCCCAAATTCGAAGCCAACTGGTACGCCAAAGACTTCATCAACGTCCGCCTTTTTGAAACCGACAACCTCTTTCGCGACCTGCTCATCCGCGAACCCATCATCTCCCTCGCGGAAAAAATCCTCGGCATCCAATGCCACCTCATGGCCCAAAACTCCGTCCGCAGCGGCCGCGGTAAAGCCATTGACACCTTCCACGCCGACGTCGACGCCGACTGCGGCGTTGAATTTCCCTGCACACCCGACATGCCCCGCCACGACGCCCGTCTGCGCATGCCCGTCTTCCGCATGACCGTTCAGATCATGCTCACCGACTGCGATAAGCAGGAATACGGCCCCACCCAATTCGTCCTCGGCAGCCACTACTCCGGCCGCCACCCCAACGACCCCAAGAACCCCACCTTCGAAGGTAAAAAGCCCGTCAACGTCCTCTGCAAAGCCGGCGACATCTACCTCCACAACGGCCAGGCCTGGCACCGGGGCGGCCCCAATAACTCCGACCGCACCCGCTACCTTCTCCAGATCGCCTATTGCCAGCGCTGGGTCTCCCAACGCTTCTTCCCCTTCATCGACTACAAAATGCCTCCCCACGTCTGGGAAGGCGCAAATGACCGCCTCCAGCGCGTTCTGGGCCGCCACCCCAAAGGCCCTTACGGCTAATCTTTATTCACTTCCCCTTGCTCTTCTTACCCTTCTCCGGCTCACTGGGCACCACGCGTGGCGTCTGCGGCGTCACCACCTTGGACACCGGCTCTGGTTTGAGCGAAACGATGTCCGGCATGGCGTCAGGGTCTTCGATCAGATACCGCCGGGCCTGACCCCAAAGGTCGTGCGCCCTGTTGCAGTCTTCATTCATTTTCGGACTATGGCCATACCCAAAGACATGGCCAATCTCATGCCCCAGCGCCCAGGGAAAGCCATACATGCCGTGGCTGGTGCGTAGCTGCGACCAGGGCATGATCACTCCGCCGCCGCCACCAAGCGCGACATTTGAGTGCACCGACCAGTGAACCTTGATTTTGTTCACCCTCACCCCGGGCCTGATCTGCCTGTAGGCGGCCCAAAAGCGTTCCACCTTGGTGAGATAAACCCTGGCCTGCCACACATACCCAGGCGGACCGATGAGGTCGGCATGCTCGCTTTCATACTTCACCATCGGGCCCGGTTCAAAAACCATGTCCACCGGCTTGTCGATCTCATGGTGGAGTTTGATCCTCAGCTTGTCTTTCAGCGGCTGGATATTCTGCTCCTCCTTTCGATCGAAAGGCTCCTTGAGCATACTTCCGCTGTTGACGCGCTCGACCGAGAGCTTCCAATCGATTTTGGACGCGCCTACATTGATAACCCGGCCTTGCCCGTCGGTCGCAATCACATCAGCAACCAGATGTCGCTTGTCCACCTGACCCGATTGGCAAAAGACAACGGCAAACGGGTAATACTTGAGCGGTCCGCCGACACTCAGCACATGCGCGCCGTCCATTCGCTCACCCTGCTGCTGGAAAACCAGCTCCCGGTTGTTGGTGGTCATGCTGTAGCTGAGGGTCAGATAGTGGCGATTGGTCACCAGCCGAAAGTCCGGCTCGATCAAAACCCGATAGGTGGAATCCGGAAAGTTGAGCCATGCCCGCCCGGACTGCACGGTATAGGAATCGGGCATCCACTCAAACCGCGCATTGACGTCTTTCTGTGAATTCAGGGCAAACTGCCAGTGCTGCCCAGGCGGAACTTTAGACCACTTCACCGCCAGGGTCTTTGCATTCCACCCGCTGAATCGAGTCATGTACTCGGCGCCTGGGCTGGTGTACACCACCGGGGCTTTGTTTGGATCGGATATTTCCCATTGGCATGCGGCGTTGGCCGCCGACCGAACCCAGCACTGGGTGATCGGAACCGGCTTGCCGTCGAGCGTAAGCACCACTTTCTGCGGCTTATTCACCTTCAATTTGATCTCAGGCCGCTTGCCGGCATCGTTGGCCGCAGCCGGCTCGGCGGGCGTCTTATATTCCTCCGAACGCAGCGCAACACACTCTAACTTGGAGTTCAGTGAAAGCGTTTCAAACACAAAACGCCCATCAGGCACCTTAAGCACCGCCGTGCCGTTTGCGTCAAAAAACTTGGGCTTGCCCACCCGTTTGGTCACCGCCCCGTCGCCCACCTGAACCGCATAAGCCTTCAGCCCTTGAACAAGCTCAGGCTCGGCGCAGGAAATAAGCACCTCAAACCGGGCGTTGGGGTCTTCCTTCTCGTCAAGGAATTTCTGCAGCGCCTCGGACGTATCCGCTGACACCGCGTCTTCCATCCCTCCTGGCTTAACCCACATATCCCCTTGCGAATCTTCACCCGGAACTTCGACGGACTCGGCCACAACCGGCCTCACGCCAGCCAACAACACAAGCAGGCCTAAGCACGCCGCCATACGTCTTATGTAAACACTCACACCATGGGGTTCCCCCCGTGGAGCGGACAGCTGCGCAAGAGAATTAAGCGACGCGGCAG
>CAZIWA010000079.1:0-25242 GCA_964542875.1 uncultured Phycisphaeraceae bacterium | reverse complement strand
GAAACCCGAAACCCGAAACCCGAAACCCGAAACCCGAAAAAGGCCGCAGGCCTCTTGGGTTCACTGCCTTAATCAACCGAAGCGGCCGGTGACGTAGTCTTCGGTTTCCCGGCAGTGGGGTTTGGTGAAGATTTCGACGGTGGGGCCGTATTCGATGAGACGGCCGAGGTACATGAATGCGGTGTAGTCGGAGGCGCGGGAGGCCTGCTGCATGCTGTGGGTGACGATGAGGACGGTGTAGGTGCCTTTCAAGCCCTGGATGAGGTCTTCGACTTTGCCGGTGGCGATGGGGTCCAGGGCGGAGCAGGGTTCGTCCATGAGGAGGACTTCGGGTTCCGCTGCGATGGCGCGGGCGATGCAGAGGCGCTGCTGTTGGCCACCTGAGAGGGAGAGGCCTGATTCGTGGAGGCGGTCTTTGACTTCGTCCCAGAGGGCTGCGCCGCGGAGGGAGCGTTCGACGGTTTCGGCGAGGATGCGTTTGTCGCGGACGCCGTCGATGCGGAGGGAGTAGACGACATTTTCGTAGACGCTCATGGGGAAGGGGTTTGGTTTCTGGAAGACCATACCCATGCGTTTGCGGAGGTTGATGACGTCGACGCCGGGTTTGTAGATGGATTCGCCGTCGAGGCGCATGTCGCCGCCGACGCGGACGGTGTCGATCATGTCGTTCAGTCGGTTGACGGAGCGCAGGAGTGTGGATTTGCCGCAGCCGGAGGGTCCGATGAGCGCGGTGACCTTGCCTTTGGGGATGGCCATGTTGACGTCGAAGAGGGCCTGCTTGGTGCCGTACCAGAGGCAGAACTTATCGACCTCAAGGACGTGGACTTCGTTTTTGATCTGGGGATGCGTATCGGTATCGACCCGCTCACCGGCAGCGATGGCGGCGAGGCGGTTTTTGCGGAGTTCGAGGCCGGGAGTGGGTTTGAGGTTGGTCATGTTAGTCGTGGGGCTTTAGAGGATTTCGAGTAGTTGTTTCATTCGCAGGCGGCCCTCACCCCGGCCTTCTCCCAGCGGGGAGAGGGGTTGAGAGTTTAAACGCTGCCCATGCGGCGCTGGAGTTTAGCAACGAAGAGACGAATAAGAATGTTGATGACGAAGAGGATGGTGATCAGAACCAGGATGCCTGCCCAGGCGAGCTTGCGTTCTTCGGGGTAGGGACCGGTGGCGTAGGAAAAGACCTGGACGGTCAGGGAGGGGAAAGGCTGGTTGGGGTTGGTGGTGAGGAGGCGGCTGCTCATGGCGGTGAAGAGCAGGGGAGCGGTTTCACCGGCGACACGGGCGATGGCCAGGACGACGCCGGTGACCATGCTGCCGGTGGCGGAGGGGAGAACGACGGTGAAGATCATCTGAGACTTGGTGGCGCCCAGGCCGATGGAAGCTTCGCGGTAGCTGTTGGGGACGAGTTTGAGCATTTCCTCGGTGGTGCGGGCGACGATGGGGATCATGATGAAGGCCAGCGCCAGGGCACCGGCGTAGCCGTTGAAGTGGCCCATGGGGACGACGACGAGTTCATAGCCGAGGATGCCGACGACGATGCTGGGGACGCCGCCAAGGACGTCTGCGAAGAGGCGTGCGGGGGCGGCGAGTTTGGAGCCTGATTCGTATTCGGAGAGGAAGATGCCCGCGAGCATGCCGACGGGGATGCCGACTGCACTGGCCATGGCGATGAGGATGAGGGTGCCGACCACGGCGTTTTGCATGCCGCCTGGCGCGCCTTCCATGCCGTGGGGGATGGGAAGCTCAGTGAAGAAACGGATGCCCAGGGAGCCGATGCCGATGGAGAGGAGGTAAGCCAGCACGGCGGCCAGGGTGGCGAGGATGATGACGGCTGCGGTGATGCAGAGGGCGCGCATGACCTGGCTGTGTCCGCGGGTGAGGCGGGCGTAGAGGGGGTGCGAGCGCGCCTGGCGGCGGGTGGTGAAACCGGGTTGTTTTGAGTTGGCGGTCATGGTGGTTTGAGTGATCAGGAGGAGGCGGAGGTTCGGCCTCCCTTGCCGACAACCAGGACGCGGGCGACGACATTGAAGAGCAGGGACATGATCAGGAGGATGACGGCGACTTCAGTGAGAGCGCCGCGGTGAACATCGGTGACGGCTTCGGCGAACTCGTTGGCCAGAAGGCTGGACATGGTCTGGGCGGGGGCAAAGAGGGAAGCGCTGATGCGGTTGGCGTTGCCGATGACCATGGTGATGGCCATGGTTTCGCCGGAGGCGCGGGCCAGACCGAGGATGACGGCGCCAAAGAGGCCCGAGCGGGAGTAGCGGAGCATGCCGACGCAGGTTTGCCACCAGGTGGCGCCCAGCGCGGCGGTGCCTTCGATCTGGGCGCGGGGGACGGCTTTAAGGACGTCGCGTGCGACGGCGGTGATGATGGGGAGGATCATGATGGCCAGGACGAGCCCGCCGGCGAGCATGTCGCGGCCGGTGAGGGGGATCTGCCGGGTGACGATTTCGTTGCCGATCTTGACTTTCTCGTAGAGCATCCAGTCAAGGCCGGGGATGTGGGAGATGACGGAAGCGATGATGGGTTCGATGCCGCGGAAGTAGACTTCGGTGACGCCTTCATTGTTCTCGAAAGTGAGCGCCCAGCCCAGGATGTTGGTGGAGAACCAGTGTGTGGGGCCGGTGCCGACGGAGAGCCATTCGAGCCAGCCCCAGAGCCGGATGTGTCCCTGCAGCAGGGGGCAGAGAACAAAGAGACCCCAGATGCCGTAGGCGATGGAAGGGATGACGGCGAGGAACTCGACAAGAAATGAGACGGGGCCGGCGACTTTCGGAGGGGCAAGCCGGACAAGGAAGAGAGCTGTTCCAAAACTGATGGGAACGGCGATGACCAGTGCGATGATGGAACTCACAGCCGTGCCAAAGATGACGGGCAGGGCTCCAAAGACGGGGGGCTTGGTTTCCAGTACGGGTTCATCGTACTTGTCGAGGATGACCTTGCCTGCGGCGTCGAGCTTGGGGATTTCCAGTTCGTTGGGGCGCCATTCGCTGCCGGTGATGAAGCTGGCGCCGAAGGCCTTGATGCTGGGCATGGCGGTGTAGGTGAGAACCGCGACGAGGCCCAGGAGCATGAGGATGAGGGATGATGCGGCGGCGCCGCAGAGGAAGTGGAGGATTCTGTCCCCGGAAAACCATCCGACACGACGAGCCGGGCGGGGGGCGCGTTTTGCCCGCTCCCCCGCCCGCTCAATTTGCGATTCTTGTGATTGACTCATCGTGTTACTGTCTAAAGCTTTCCTGGGTTACCGCTTTGCGCGGGTAGACCATTGATTACTTCTTGGAGGGCTTGATGGCTTCACCCTTGTAGGTGATCTGTTCGAGCGCGGCTTCGACCTTCTTCTTGACGCTTTCGGCCAAGGGTGCGTAGTCGAGGTCGGCGGCGAACTTCTGGCCGTCGTGGGTGGCCCACCAGAGGAAGTCGACCAGGGCCTGGGCTTGTTCCTTGGACTTGAGGTTGTTGAGGTCCTTGTAGACGATCACGTAGGTGAAGGAAGCCGCGGGGTAGGAAGCCTTGCCGGGCTGGTTCCACATGTTGGCGGCGAGGATGGTGCCCTTGAGTTCGGGGGCGACGCCTTCGCCGGCGGTGGAGACGGATTCAGGAGAAGCCTTGACGAACTGGCTGTCCTTGTTCTTGATGAGGCCGAAGGCGATCTTGTTCTTGTTGGCGAAGTTCTGCTCAACGTAACCGATGGCGCCGGCGGTCTGCTGGACGACCTGGGCGACGCCAGCGCTGCCCTTGCCGCCTTGGCCGACGGGCCACTTGACGGCGGTGCCGGTGCCGATGGTGGTCTTGAAGGAATCGCTCTGAGTGGCCAGGTAGCTGGTCCACACGAAGGAGGTGCCGGAGCCGTCGGTGCGCCATGCGGGGGTGATGGCCAGGTCGGGGAGCTTGGCGTTAGGGTTGATTTCGGTGAGGCGCTTGTCGTTCCACTTGGTGATTTTGCCGAGGTAGATGTCGGCGAGGATTTCGCCGGTGAAGTTGATGTCACCCTTGACGCCGGGGATGTTGTAGGCGGGGACGACACCACCTGCGCAGGAGGGGACTTCGACGATGTTTTCTTCGCCGCCGATGTCAGCGATCTGCTTTTTGGTGAGAGGGGCGTCGGAGCCGGCGAAGTCGATGGTTTTGTCGGTGATGCCCTTGATGCCGCCGCCGGAGCCGATGCCCTGGTAGTCGATCTTGATGGTGGGGTTGAGCTTCTGGTATTCGGCGACGAGACGTTCATAGAAAGGCTGAGGGAAGGTCGCGCCAGCGCCCTGGATGCGCAGGTCCTGTCCGAAGGCAACAGAGCCCATGAGGGAGGCTGCAATGGTGGCGGCGATAAGCGCGCGCCGGAAAGAAGAAGTGAGGGTTGTCATTGGAGATTTTCCTTTCGTGACCAGTGACATATATGGAATCAACTGGCGAAGAAAGTAAGCGTCCTGTGTTAAGGGATTGTTTGCTAACCATGAGCTTTGAGTCAGAGTTAGCGGTTGATTTATGAGGAATCCCGTAAATCAGCCCTTAATACAAGTATCTGGAGATTGTTAAATTTGGGTTAGCTTATGAAGAAGAGGGGGTAAGCGGCGAAGATCACCAGCCCAGGCCCATGGTGTGGGGCTCAGTGCCGGTGTGGAGCCAGAGGAGGGCAAGGGCCAGGAAGCCGACGCCATCGACGGCGTCGTAGCGGTGTTCGCCGGGGTGGCCGCGGAACATGTCGTGTTCAAAGAGCGCATCGACGGCTTCAGCGGCGACGCGGTGGGCCAGGGCGCGCAGGCTGTCGGCCTGATCGGGAAAAGTTTGGGCACAGTCCAGAAGGAAGTGGATGCAGCGGCCGTAATGTTCGGCGTAGCCAAGCTTGCCGGCACGGGCGGGGAGGCTGTCGGCGATGGCGTCACGCCAGCGGAGGCAGGCCTGACGGGAGTCGGCGTCACCGGTGAGCCGGTGGAGGGCCAAGCCGGCCTGGGCGAAAGACATGGGGTAGTCGTGTGCGGGAAAGAGTGGCCGCCACAGATCGGAGTGGTTGCCGGGTTCGTATTCGGTGGCGGGCGGGTCGAAGATGGGGGTGGCGTCGGAGACGCGGAGACGGCCATAATATTTTCGAGCGGTGGTATCGAAGCCGTGGAGCAGCCAGGGTTTAAGCGCGGCTACGGCCATGTCCTGCCATTGAGGGACGTGGGCCAGGCGAGAGGCGCGCAGGAGGCAGCCTGCCCAGAGGCCCGCTTCGGTGGTGCTGGTGGTTTTGTCCCAGCGGTGTTCAGCGGGGTTGTTTTCCAGGAGGCCTGTGGAAGGGTCGCGGTGCTGGAAACTGTAACGCGCCATGGCGTGGGCGATTTCCATGAGCTGAGGGTCTGGCTGGCGGGCGTGGAGCCAGGCGATGGCTTCGATCATGGTGCCGCCATGCTCGAGGAAGGCGCAGCCGTGGCGGTTGTCGGCGTGGCGGTTGAACTGGCCGGTATCACGGTTGACGATGTGGCCCTGGGCTGCTGCGTGGATGGCCCGGGCGGTGGCCTTGGGGTCGACGCGCCAAAAGGCTTCCCAGGCGGGGGAAAGGGGACGGATCTCATGGTAATCCCCGGTTTCGACCGAGAAGTCGACGGGAAAGGGGATGCCGGAGCCGGGAAATTTAACGGTGGCGTCGATGAATGCGTCGTAGAAATAGTGATTGCCCCAGAGGAGGACACCATTGGGGGCGACGCAGCGCTGGAGGAAGTCTTGAATGTAGGCGTCGGCGGCCTGTGAGTAGGTCTTATCCCCGGTGAGGGTTGTGAGCGCATGGACGGCGACGATGGAGGGCTGGTCCCAGTAGAGGGAGCAGCCGCGGGGGGCGTCGATGTTGCGGTAGACGCGTTTACCGATGTGGGCGGGGCGGGTGTCGTCGGCGGGGTAGCGTCCGGTGCGGGTGTCGAGGCTGGCCATCCACATGCGGGTGTGGCGGGGGCCGTAGGTGTCCAGCCCGGTGGCCAGAAGTTTATCGAAGTGGGATTTGACGAGATTGAGGTGGTGGATGTCGGCCATGCGGTGCTTTTTCAGGTGCCCAGAAGAAGCTTGTGGAGCTCGACCATGGCGGCGGCGTCTTTTTGACGTCCGTTTTGGCTGAAGACGGCGTAAAGGTTCTGGATGAGCCGGCCGACCCATTGCTTGTGACTGGAGGGCTGGAGGATTTCATCGATCGCGGGCTGGGGGCGGACGGTGACCTGGGCGACACGGCGGACGACTTCTTCCCGAGAGAGCTCGCGGCCGGAGAAGAAGGGATCGACGATCATGACGCGGCCTTCATCTTTGATGCCGGCGAGGAAGTGAACCGGGGCGTTGATGCCAAAGGCCTGGAGGCCCAGGCGGCGGGCGACTGCGGCGTAGACCATGGAAAGCGTGATGGGGATGCCGGAGCGATTTTCGATGACCTTGGGCAGGTAGCTGTTGAAGGGGTTGAAGTAATCGGTGGTGTTGCCGGCGTAGGAGAGTTCGTCGTAGAGGACATCGTGGAGGTGGGCGAGCATGGCCTGAGGCTGGCGGCCGTGCACACGCGAGCGAACCTGATGGGCGATGTTGTCGATGTAGGCTTCGACGACGTTGGCGTCGGGAATATCAAGCTCGTGCATGGAAACGGCAACGGCGGCCCGGATGAGTCCTGAATCCGTGTCGATGATCGGCAATTGCCGACGGAAATACTCAAAAGCTGTGGGCTTACAGTAGGACGGAGCCGGCATTTCTCAGGATTCCTTGGACGGGCGCAACGTGCTCATTTTGCAGTTTATCACGGCATGAAGCTAGTTTTATCATTATTTTGGTAGTTTGCGCGTGTTGATTGTTTACTTCTTTTTTTCCGCGGGGGGTTTGGCCGCGGGCTTGGGCGCGGGTTTGGCTGCCGGTTTCTCGGCGGCGGGGGCCGGAGCGGGGGCGGCGGTGGATTTGGGTTCGTCTTTGAGAGGATCGATAAACCAGCCGGATTGGCTCATTTTCGCCGGTTCGGGGGTCGGGTCGGACTTGCCGGTGATCTGGAACTGCGCCCAGCGTGCGGCGTCGGCGAGCTCGCCCATGCCGTTGGCGTTTTTGATGACGCCGGCGAGGGCTCCCAGGCCGGATTTGGACTTCATGCGGCCGATGGAGATGACGGCAAAGCGTTGAACGAGGGGAGATTCCGGGTCCATGGGGTTGACGTCGGTGGCGCGGCTGCCGAAGGCGCGGGTGAGTTCTGCGTCGGCTTTGTCGGCGTAGAAGTGACCAAGCGTCCAGATGGCGGCGGCGCGGGCGGAACCGAAGTTGGTGGAGTGTTTGGGGATGTATTTGCGCAGGAGGGGTTCGGCCTCGCGGAAGCCGGCATCTTTAAAGATGTGGAAGAACTGGATGAGGATATTGTCCTTGGTGCGGGTCCAGTTGGAGGCGGCGAGCTGCTTGACGGCTTTTTCAGCTTCTTCCTGGGCCTGGGTCTTTTTAGGGGCGGGGGCGGGCTTTTTGGCGGGGGCTTTGCCAGCAGCGGGTTTTTCCGGCGCGGGCTCGGGCGCGGGTTCGGGGGCTTTCTCCTCGGGCATGCCCTTGTCATAGCGGAGGGCGATGGCGTAGAGCCGGGGCGCGATGGAGTGATCGCCGATCCAGCGCAATGCGGTGACGGCGGCGATGGCGGTTTCGTAGCGGGGGGAATCGACGAGATCGACCAGCCGGTCGATGGAAGGCTTGTTCTTGAGTTGACCGACGACCAAGGCGGCTTGCTCCTGGCCGCGCCAACTGTCGAGGTTCAACACCTTGTCTGACTCGGCAATGATGGTGGCGGTGAGGTTTGAGTCCTTGGCCTGCTCAAGGAACTGATCGCGCACCTGGCGGCGGACTGCGGGGTTTGCATCGTCAAGCAGGGGGGCCAGGGCCTTGATGGAAGCGGGGGACTTTTGGACGCCGACGGCTTTGACGGCGAGCAGGCGGATGTTGGCGTCGGGGCTGGCGAGGACTTTCGCCTGGCATTCGGCGACGGCCAAGGGCTTGGATTCCAGCAGGTGGCGCATGGCTTCACCGGCGACGGCGGGTTCCGCGTCCTGGGCGAGCTTGACCAGAAGGGCGATGGATTCAGGAGAGGTTTGATCGTTGAGAAGGATGGCGGCGATGAGCCGGTCGACTCTCGAGCCGATGGAGAGAGGCTGGGCGATGGCGTAGGTGGTTTGGGATTCGCGGCACTGGACGGCGGAGCGGGCCGCCAGGAGGCGAAGGCCTTCATCGCCGGTGGTGAGGGAGGCGAATTTGGTCAGATCCGAGAAGGCCGCCTTGTGGGGGAGAGCGCCGAGCTGGCGGATGGCCGATTCGCGGATGATCCGGGGCGCGGCGGCGTCGCCCATGCGGCGGAGCCAGAAGGGGGTGGCTTCGGTGATGCCCCATTTGGCCAAAGCGGGGTCGGTGATGAGGACGAGGTCTTCATCGCCGGTTTTGTTGAGGGCCAGGAGGTCGGGCGCGGCGGGGGAGGCGTTGATGGCGATGAGGGCCTGGCTGGCGTTGATGAGGAGGAAGCGGTGGTTTTGCGGGTCTTTGACGAGCTGGCGCAGGCCGGGGATGGCTTTGTCCAGCCCGGGGAAGCCATCGGCGCTGGCGCGGGTGATGGTCTGGGCGGCGAGCCGGCGGGTGTCGATGTCGGGCTGGGAAAGCGCCTCGACCCAGAGCTCCACGGCGCGGGGGTCGTAGTCTTTGACGGTGGGGGTGTCTTTGACCGTGGGGTCGGTGAGCATGGGCCAGTCGACGAGGGCGTCGTGCTTGCCGTCGATGGTGATGGTCTGCGCCTGCACGAGCCCGGTGCAGCCGAGGGCCGCGATGAGGCAGGCGATCCTGAGTGAGGTTTTGAGCTTGGACAGAAGTCTCATTCGAGTGGGTCCAGAGTTTGGTTTGATTCGTAGCGTGAGGCGAAGAGGCTTTAGACGGGCCGGCGCAGCCGCCAGACCTGGAAGGCCAGGACGATGATGCTGAGCAGGCAGCCCAGGCCCAGGAAGCGGAGGTTGATTTTGATGAGGTCGTAGGACTCAAAGCCTGGGGCCTTGAGGAGAGCCAGGACGCCGGCGATGGGGTTGAACTGGAGGACGACTTCAACAAGGGTGCGGGAGAAGGGTTTGCCTTCACCCAGCCAGACCAGCATGGTGCCGACGAAGAGGCCGATGATGAAGGCGTAGGCCACGGTGGTGGCTTCGGCGTTGCGCTTGAAGAAGGAGCCGACCGCGGCGCTGGCCAGGACGCAGAACAGGGCGGTGAGGGCGATGGTGGCCAGGACGGTGGGGATGGAGGAGTTGTCGCCAGCTTCGATGTAGTACATGACGCTGACGGCGGGGAGCGTGGCGAAGAGGATGAGGCCCAGAGTGATGAAGACGGAGAGGAGCTTGCCCCAGACGATGCGGACGGGGGAGAGGGGGGTCATCTGCATGAGGACCCAGCCGCCGCCGTCGCGTTCGTTTGAGATCAGGCCCGAGGAGAGGGCGGGGGTGAGCAGGATGATGATGGCGAACTGAAGGCTGACCAGGACGAAGGAGACGGTTTGAACGCTCCAGGTCATGGTCTGGGTGGAAGCGATGTAGGTGAAGAAGAGGGAGGCGACGAGGCTGAGGCCCATGGCGCGCATCATCCAGTGGATGCGGCCAAAGCGGCGGCAGCGGAATTCCTTGACCATGACGGGGTTGGTGAGCGGGCCGATGAGGCCCGAGCGCCGCTGGGGATCAAAGAACCAGAGGTAGAAGAAGCGGCGGAAGGCGCGTTCCTTCACGGAGCGGTCGTCGGTCATCTTGCCGGCGTCGCGGGGCCTGTCGAGCATGCGCGTGGAGAGCCGGTAGGTGGTCATGCCCAGGGCGACGGCGGTGATGATGAGGTTCAGGATGACGAAGCGTTCGGTGACGTAGCCCATGCCCTGGAGGCCTTCAGAGCCCAGGGCGGATTGGCCAAGAATCTCCTGCATCGCGGGGATGGGAGAGAGGGTGCGAAGCCAGTCGAGCCCGTGCATCATGGTGATGTTGTTCATCTGCCCCTGAAGGAAGCGATAAGGCAGCATGGCCAGGATGCCCAGGGAGAGAACAAGGAGATAGGTGTACTTGAGGGCGGTGTCGGTATCGTCGGTGTAAGCGCTGACGACGAGGCCGACGGAGGCATAAGCCAGGGCGAGGACGAAGAGAATCATGTAGAGCTTCAGGAGCTGGCCGTAGAAGTCGACCCCGCCCATGGTGAAGCAGGCGGCCGCGGTGGCAAGGCTGAGTATCAAGAGGAGCACGACGAAACCCAGGATGCCCATGAGCTTGCCGACCATGATCTCCCAGGGCTTAAGCGGGGAGTTCAGGAGGAGGGCGAGGGTGCCGGCGCGTTTTTCCTTCACGATGCTGGTGGCGGGGAAGACGGGCGCCAGGAGCATGAGGATGACGGTGAGCCCGTAGCCGAAGACGCGCAGAACCTCCAGCGATTGAACGCCGGAAAGATCGACCATGCCTTCGGAGGGCCAGCGCAGGACGATGAGCAGCGAGAGGGCTGCGACGAGGGCGACCTGGAGTACCAGTGCGCGCCTTGTTCTGAGCAGGCCGATGAGCTCGCGGGTGATGATGGGGTTGTTCATTTGGGAAGGGTCTGGGGTCTAGGGTCTGGGGTCTGGTCGGAAAAGAGCAGAGGACCGAGGCGGGTTATTCGGGGCGTGCGCCGGAGCCGGCTTTGTCGGCCCGGGTGACTTCCAGGAATGCGTCTTCGAGGTCCATCTGGACTTCGCGGAACTGCACGACACCGACGCCTGAGTTGACGCAGGAGGCAAGGATCTGGGCGAGGCTGGCGTCATCGAGCGTGGTGGAGAAACGCACTTCGGCTTCCTGGGTGCTGGCCTTGACGTCGTCTCCCTTGGGGAGCTTCTGCTGGAGCAGGGAGGCCAGAGGGGTGACCTGGCCGACATTGGCGACCTGGACTTCGATGACCCGGCGCTGGCGGAGGTTGCGCATGATCTGATCGAGCGTGCCGAAGGCCCGGAGCTTGCCCTGGGTGATGATGGCGACGGTGTTGCAGATGCGCGAGAGTTCGGGAAGGATGTGGCTGGTGACGATGAGGGACTTGCCCATGCTGGCGAGCTTGAGAAGGATCTCGCGCATTTCGATGCGGGCGTTGGGGTCCAGGCCGTTTGCGGGCTCGTCAAGGATGAGGACTTCGGGGTTGTGAAGCAGGGTGCGGGCGATGGCCACGCGCTGCTTCATGCCGTGGGAAAGACTTTCGACGAAGAGGTCCTTCATGTAGGTGGAGCCGGTGGTCTCCATGACTTCCTCGATGCGGATGGCGCGCTGCTTGCGGGGGATTTTGAAGGCGGCGCCGAAGAAGTCGAGGTATTCGCGCACGCGCATGTTTTCGTAGGCGCCAAAGACGTCGGGCATGTAGCCGACCATGTGTTTGATCTTGGCGCTGTCGGTGGCGCAGTCGACGCCGGCGATGGAGGCCGAGCCGGAGGTGGGCCGGGAGAGGCCGACGAGGATTTTGATGGTGGTGGTTTTGCCGGCGCCGTTGGGCCCGATGAAGCCGAGGATCTGTCCGCGGTCGAGGTGGATGGAGAGGTTGTCGAGGGCGACGAATCCGCCGTAACGCTTGGTGAGATTCTTGGTGACGACTACGGGCTCTGGCATGGCATTTTCCTATCTGATTTCAGGCTTGATGTTGAGTGCTTGGGGTCGAGGAGTCGCTTAACGTTCCGGCCGTGCCCCCGTGAGGGGGGAGAGGGCCGGTCGATTACTTGCCGACGGTGCCGGTGGTTTCCAGCTCGATGGCGGTGGCTTCCCATTGCGGGGGTGTGGCGTCGAGGCTGAGGGTGGGGTTGTCCTGAACGCTGACCTTGAAGGCGACTGAGCCATCGGGGCCGGGGGTGACCCCGGCTTTGAGAAGGTCGATGGTCCAGGTGCCGACGGGTGAGGTTTTGGTTTCGATTTCGCGGGCCTTGCCTTTTTCGATGACCATGACTTTCACGGGGCGGCCTGGCGCGGCGATGGTGAGCTTGAGATTCAGGGTGTCGGGCGTATAGGGGAGGACTTGGCTGGGGAGGACGAATTTGCCGCCGAAGTCCTGCGGGTTGGTGAGCTTGCCGGCCCAGGTGCGGGTGGCGGGGTTATAGATGCCCACCAAGCCTGCGCCCACGCGCGAGCGGTCTTCCTCAAGCGGGGTGAAGAGGGAAGGAATGGAAACCTTGGTGCCCAAGGGGACGGGTTCAAACCTGAGGGGGACTTCAACGAGAGCGACGTCCTTGATTTCGGAGTCCTGCTTGAGCCTGATGCCAAGCAGAGGGCCTTGCGTCCAGGCCAGAAGGACGGGCTGGCTGGGGTAGCCCTTGGTGGTGAACATGCGTTCGTAAATGCCGATCCGGCGTTCGAGGTCCTGGTCGATGGCGTCGAAGGTGAACTGACCGGGTTTGAGAACGGATTGAGGGGTGAGGGTGAAGGTGTCCTGCGCGGTCTTGGCGATGGCGCGGCCCTGAGGAGTGGCGATGAGGACGTTGGCCGGGGTGGTGCCGGGGAAGCCCGAGAGCTTTCCGGTGGCGCCGGTTTCGTTGAAGGAGATGAGGACCTGGGGGGTTTGCGGGAGTTTGACGTACTGGGTGAGGCGGGAATCGCGGGTGGCGCCGGCGGGGAGCTTGAGGTTGTCCCAGGCCCACTTGTTCATGTCGGACCAGTTCATGCGAAGGAGTTCGCCTTTTTGGGCATCAAGGTTGGGCCAGATGACTCCGCCGTTATCGGCGATGATGGGGCCGTAGCCTTCGCTGGGGCTGTAGACGCTGACCATGCCGTTGATGACGGCGCTGTTTTGTTCGGGGACGATGCGGGCAAACTGGGAAGAGACGACGACGAGGGGCACCTTGCCGCGGTTGATGGCGCCCATGCCCACGAGCAGGATTGCGATGGCGATGGCCATAACGGCGCCGATGGCGGCGAGGTATTCCTGCTTGTTGTTGGCCCTGAGGATGAGTCCGGCGACGATGATGACGATGACGAAGGCGCCGAGAATGATGATGATCGGCGTGCGGCCGATGATGGAGTAGCCGATGAGGCTTTTCTGGAAGGATTCCAGGCTTGAATCAGAGACGGGGCTGACGGCGGCGGGCTTGAAGACAACGGTGGAGATGTCTTTAAGGGCGTTTAAGGCGACGGGGTTGGGGACGCCGACCTTGGGTTCGCTGATGAGGGCGCGGGGATCGATGGTGGTGAGGAGGAGTTCGCCACGACCGACGGTTTGGGAGAGCGCCGCTGGCCAGCCGTCGACGGTCTGGAGGACTTTCATGCCCGGGGCAAGGATGCGGCGGAAGCGGACGGGGTCTTCAAAGTTGCGCGACTTGTCGTCGGCGGGGGAGATTTTGACGTCGTTGAGGGGGACATCATCGACGGTGGTGACGCGCCAGTCTTCTTTGAGGAGGCGCTTTAGGAGTTGGTCGTCTCCTTTGTCGTACATGACCCAGACGCGGCCGCCGGCGAGGAGCCATGCGCGGACGCTTTCGATTTGAGCGCTGTCGATGGGAGCGGAAAGGTTGTCGAGGACGAGTGAGTCGAGGGCTTCGTATCCGCCTGGGAAGAAGGGCATTTCGTTGGGCTGGAGATACGCAAAGCGAGGGCTGTCAACAACGGAGACCCGGCCGGCGACGGCGGCATCGGTGGAGACTTCGGTGATGGAGGTGTCAAAGTTGCCTGCGGAGACGACCTGGCCTGATTCCACGCGCAGAAGGGAGGGCGCGCGGCCGTATTCGGGGCTGTCGATGTTGCCGGGGGGGAGGAGAATGGTGGTGGTGTCGATGCTGTTCTGGACGCTGTGGTAGCCTTCGAGAACGCGGACGGGAATCTGGACACGGCGCTGGGATTTGGCGGGGATCCAGACTTCGCGGATGTACTGGACATTTGCCTGAGGGTTAAACCAGAAGACGACTCGACAGTGCTGGGGCTTATCGGATCTGTTTTCGACAAGGACAGAGACCTGGCCCCACTTGCCTTCGGAGTAGAAGCCGACACCGGAGGTGCCGGAGGAGCCGCCTAGCTTCAGGTCCTGTGCCTGGGCAGGGGGAGTTGCGATGCAACAGAGTGAGACGAGTGCAAGGAAAAGGGCGAAATAACGAGCTATCAATGGCCGCTCCCTCAAACGCTTGTTTAGGACCCACCCACGACCGCCCCCTTGGTGCTGAGATGCTACGGCCGCAACAATCAGACGCCCAATATAAGCCGTATTGGATTTGTGGCAATGGATGTTAGATAAATGTTTTGAGGAGGGGGGTGAGGGCGCGTGGCGCAGTGTTGACATGCCAGCGCAGCAGCGAATCAGTCGCAACAGGTTTGGAGAAGCTGGCCGCACTTGGCGCAGTGCCACTTTTGCTTGCGTTCAATGCCTGGGCCGCGGCAGATGGGGCAGGTGATCTGGCAGGGCTTGGGCTCGGCGGGAGCGGTGGGGGCGGGCTCGGGTGATGCAGGCGTGGTCATGGGGTTATTTTAGGGAGGAAGCGTCTGGGGTCCAGGGCCTGGGGTCTGGCCAGAGAGGCGGGGCTTAAATTGTGTTGTTTTTGACGTGTGAGGCATGCGGTGGCGGCAAGTGCGACCCTGCCACGGTCGAAGACAGAAAAAGGAAAAACAAAAAAGATGCTGTTTCCGGTGGTGTCGCATGAATACATGCTCAACCACCGGCTACTGGCTGAAAATCCCTCCGGGATAAAGAGGGTGCATGACAGATTCTGCCTAGAGAATAGATTCAGGGAGATTGCCGACTGAAGAGTTCACTTATGTCGGTGAAGGTGGTCGATCGGGAGCCGGCGGGACGCCGGCGCTCCCGGTCAAGACGCAGAATCTGTCATGCACCGGGATAAAGACGGTGAAGATGCGAAGGCTCTCCCCAGAGGGCGAGCGGAGATTTATCAGGTGCCGTTTGCCGGGGCGGGTTTTTGAAGCCAGGGGTGGAGGTACCAGAGCGAGGTGGTGAGTGCGAGGGTGACGCCCACGCTGATGAGGGCGAAGACCTGGGAGTCGGTGGTGCGCAGGGTGACGACGTAAAGGTCGCCTGCGAGGCCCATGGCGAGCGGGATGCCGGCGAAGATGACCATGTTGTTGGCGAAGCGGTAGGCCCTGTCCGTGGTTTGGCCATGTTCGGCGATTCTGTGAAACGCCGCAGGAGCGATGAGCAGGATGATGCAGAGCCCGATGGACAGCAGGCTGGCCAGGTGCACCCATTGGGAGACGCGAGGCAGGGTTTGGAATGACTCCATGAAAAACCCCATGAACTGAAAGCCAAGCAGCGCCTGAGCGCCCGGGAGGACAATGCGCGACTCGGTCATGACATATTTCAGGCGTGCTTCGATGGGCGTGGGCTCGTGGGCTGCGTCGTCAGGCGGGGGTGAAACTTCGGGTGTGAGCATGGCGGAGGCCTCCGTTTGGGAGCCGTTTCGGACGGTCCAGGGGAATACGTACCACATGAGAATGCCGGCAACGACCACGACAACCGCGGGGATGATGGAAAGCGCCGGTGTGGTGATGATGTTGGCGGCGCGAAAGAACTCAATGCCGAGGCTGATGATGAAGGGGAAGAGCGCGCACTGGATGCAGAAGGTGATGTAGGAGACGACGGTTTTACGCCGCTTGCCGTCGCAGGTGATCTGGTGGTGCATGGTGGGCGCGATGAGCACGACGAGGGTGAAGATCATCAGCATCAGCGCGGCGAGCTGGAGGTATTGGCTCCACTTGGGGACCTGGGTGAAGGTGTTCTGGAGAATGGCCTGGTATTGAAAGCCGAGCATGACTTCCGCGGCGAGGATGAGCATGCGGGTCTCGTCCAGGGCGAAGGAGATTTTGAGGCGGGATTGGGCCATGCGATGGTTGTCGCATGGAAAAGGGTGGGCGGGTATCGGAGAAAGTCTGAGGTTTGGATTGGGGAGGAGATTTTTTTGACTGGGATGAAGAGGATTGAGGATGATTAAGAGGATTGGAAGAGCGAAGAGCGGAGAAGATTTTTAACACGATTGACAAGATTTTGAGGATTTACATGCTTGTTTTTTGGCGATGAGAAAGGTGTGTGTTTAAGGGGCGATGGGGCGGATTTTTGATTGGGATGGTAAGAGAGGTTGTTGTGATGAGGCGTTTGTGGGTGGTTTTTGCTTCAATACAGTTGAGGTAGAGAGACATGGAGGAATGGATGTGAGGAATCAGCTCTGGGGGGTGTCCAGAGAGTGGGTGGGCTCGGAGAGGTCGTCCACGGGGGTGGGCGTTTTCAGGTTTTCGTCCCCGGCGTAATGGTCCAGGGCGCGTTTGAGCATTTCGCTGACGCGTTGGCGCAGTTCCGGGGGTTTTACGACGCGGACCTGGTCGGCGTAGCCGCAAATCCACCAGGCGACTTCGCCCAGACCGTCGACTTCGAAGGAGATGCGGAGGCTGCCATCGGGCTGAACGTGGTTTTGCTGGCTGGGGTGCCAGCGGACTTCCATGACGTTGGTGGCGACGCGGGGGGAGAATTCCAGTTCGATCTGGTAGACCCGGCCCTCGGGGATGAGCTGCCAGGCGCGGCCGATTTTGTCGGATACCTTGAACTTGCGGGGCTTGACGAAGAGCTTGGATTGAGGCTCGATGGTTTTGAAGCGGGCGAGCTTCAAGACGCGGATGTCGTTGTAAAGATCAACCCAGCCCAGGACGTACCAGGAACGCGTGGCGTAGTGCAATGCGTAGGGGTGGAAGGTGTAGTCGTCCTTTTCACCCGGACGGGGGCTTTGGTAGTGGACTTTGCAGACGCGGCCTTCATCGATGCACTTTTGCAGGATGGGGTAGTTTTCACGCTCGGAAGGCGTGTAGCTCTGCGAGCCGGGGTTGACGGAGATGTGGCTCATAAGCTCATGGCAGGCGCTGCGGATGGGCTCCGGAACGGTGGCTGTGAGCTTGGTGATGCCCGAGAGGGCCGAGCCGATGAGAGGCTGGTTGCGCTGTTCCTGAGAGAGCTTGGAGAGGAGCAGGAGGCCCAGGGTTTCGGTGACGGTGAGGTTGACGGGGGGCAGGAAGAACTTTTCGCTGATGCGGTAGCCGCGTTCAGGGTCGTTGTAGTAGGGTATGCCTGCTTGTTCAAGGGTGTTCAAATCGCGAAAGAGTGTTCGCCGGCTGACTTCCAGTTCAGCGACAAGCTCCGAGACCGATTTGGCCTTCCCCGATTGAAGCAGGGTGATCAGACGCAACAGCCTTTGGACACGCTGTGAACCCATAAGTGAATAGAGTACGTGCAAATCGATTTAGTGCGGTGACAACTAGCTGGCACTGATGTGAGATTTTGTGGGAACAAGGGTTGGAGAAACAGTCAATCGCGCAAGCGAACTGAATTTCGGTCGTAAAAGGGATGTCGGATGACGACAAAGGGGCGCGTGTCTGCGGAGAGAGCAGATTCAGGGAGATCGGCGACTGAGGAGTTCACTTATGTCGGGGAAGGTGGTTGATCGGGAGCCGGCGGGACGCCGGCGCCCCGGCACACAGAATCTGCCATGCACTCACGACGAGACGTCTAATCCGGCCTGCGGGTGGGATTTATGGGTTGGCGGGGTTGGGGTACCAGGCGGTGTGGCCGTCGGGGTAGGCGAGGTTCCAGCCGGTGACGGCATTGACGGTGGAGTCGTAGGTGTCACCGCTGCCTTTGGCGTGGTTGAAGGGGAGGGACGACCAGGCGTAGTAGTTGCCGCCGTCGCGGATGAGGTAGTCGCGGTTGGGGGTGCCGGAGATGTCGCCGATGTTGAAGTTATGCATGCGGGGCTGGGAGTCGGGGACTTCGAGCTTGCCCAGGGTGTTGCCGATGTAGGAGAGGCTTTGATAGGCGAGGTAGTAGGACTTGTAGTCGCCTTCGCCCATGGCCAGGCCGCGGAAGTTGGTGGCGGCGGGGGTGGTGAGGTTCCACATGGTCTGGGCGTAGGGGGTGCGCATGGCCAGTGCGGGGCAGATGTTGACTTTGGGGTCGGCGAGGTATTTGCCCTGGCCCCAGATGCGGACGATCTGGTGGAGCCGGGGGTAATTGAGGCCCCATTGCCACATTGGCTGGCCGGGCAGGGCGTAGTAGACATCGCCGTGGCTGAGGGCCCAATCGGTGTCGTAGGTGGGGAGCCAGCCTCTGTAGTCGAGGGTGTACATGATGAGCGCCTGGGTCTGGGCGCGTTGATTGGCGGCGCAAAGCACCCGGCGGGAGACTTCCCGGGACTGTTCAAGGGAAGGCAGCAGGATGGCGATGAGGACGCCGACAATGGCGATGACGACCAGGAGTTCGATGAGCGTGAATGCGTGGGTGAGGCGGCGGGAGATGGTCATAGGAGTCCGGGTTGGTGGTTTGAGTGGGCGCATGATTGGGCAGTCACCTTGGCTGGCGTGGCTTTTGCGAAGCTCTCCTTCACGCGACACCCCGGTTGCGCGGGCGCGGAAGGTATTTCAGAAGCTGGCGGTGAAGTTCCATTTGCCCCAGATGACGGGCCATTTGGCGATGACGTCGGGGTAGCCGCCGAAGTAGACCTTGTTGGCTTCGATGTATTTGCCGAGGGCAAATTCACGGGGGTTTTCAGGGTCGTAGGTTTCGACGTGGAGGTCTGCCAAGCCGAAGTTCTGTTTTTTGTTGTGGATGGTACGGCGCAGGTCGCAGCGGGGGTGCCAGGCGGTGTAGGCGGGGAGGATGAGAGAGCTGGCGACGCTGTCTGCGGTGAGGAGGAGATCGTAGTGCCGGCCTTCGATGTTGCGTTCGGAGAGCTTGACGGGGTTTTCTTCTTTCCAGGAGATGTCGTTGAGGTTGGGGTAGATGAAGTTCCAGTTGATGCCGTAGGAGTTGGGGCCGACGCCTGCGGGGTATTCCTGCCAGTCGGGGTTGCGGTAGGTGGAGGGGCACTGGAGGGCTTTAAGGACGTTTGGGGCGAATTTGGGGCCGTCGTACCAGGAGTAGTAGCTGGGGTCCGGGCCGGCGAGGTAGGGGGAGAGGATTTGCGCCCAGCGGGTGTAGTTATAGATGTCCGCGGGTGTTTGGACGCAGACGTAGCCGCGGTTGTCGTAGGCGTAGTTGACGATGGCGAGGCCTTGCTGGCGCAGGTTGCCGCCACAGACGGTGCCCTGGGCAACTTCGCGGGCTTGTTTAAGGCTGGGGAGGATGAGGGCGACGAGGACGGAGATGATGGAGATGACGACCAGGAGTTCGATGAGGCTAAACGCGCGTGGGAGGGTGATTGTGCGTGCCATGGAGAAGTGTCCGAGGTGTATTTTAATGTGTGTGAGCGATATGCGGCCAGAACATCAAGGCGCCTGATAATAAGTGATGGGAGCTGAAATTAAAATCAAAAAGTTTGCGGGCGAGAGGAGAAAAGTCTTCGCCGATGTCTCATATTTCGGGGAGATGGACGCCGGTGAGGGTGTTCAGCAGATGGGTTGAAGGGAAATTCACCGTGTCGTGCGATGGCCCGCCTCCGCTGGGGCCGTGCGGGGGTTGATGCTTTTATCGTGGTGAGGGGCTGATTTTCAGAAGCCGACGGCGTAGTTCCATTTACCCCAGATCAGGGGCCAGCGGGCGATGATGGAGGGGTAGCCGCCGAAGGCTGCTTTGTTGGCTTCGACGTATTTGCCGAGGACAAAATCACGGGGTGTTTCGGGGGCGTGGGTTTCGACGTGGAGGTCGGCTAAGCCGAAGTTCTGCTTTTTGGCGTGAAGAACGAGGCGCAGGTCGCAGTTTGGGCTCCAGGTGATGATGCCGGGGGAGATGAAACTGGCGCAAACGCTGTCTGAAGTGAGGATGAGATCGGTGTGGCGGCCTTCAAGGTTGCGCTCGGTGAGCTTAATGGGGTTTTCTTCCTGCCAGGAGACGTAACCGAGGAAGTTGGTGTTGATGCCGTAGGAGACGGGGCCGATGTAGGCGGGATATTCCTGGAGCTGGATGTTGCGGTAGGTGGAGGGACACTGGAGGGCTTTGATGGCGTTTGAGGCATAGGTGGGGGAGCCTACGGGGGAGTCGTAGGTGCCGTAAGTGGAGGGGTCTGCGCCGTTGAAGTATGGGGAGGCGATCTGCATCCAGCGGGTACCGGCGCTGCCTGCGGGGACGGCGCAGACGTAGCCGCGATGCTCATAGGAGTAATTGACCAGGGCGAGGCCCTGCTGGCGGATGTTACCGGCGCAGAGGGTGCCCTGGGCTGCTTCGCGGGCCTGCCTCAAGCTGGGCATGATGAGCGAGATGAGGACGGCGATGATGGAGATGACGACGAGGAGTTCAATGAGCGTGAAGGCGCGGTTGTGTGGAGAGGTGGTGGGCATGGTCGACCTTTACGACGGGGTAAATGGGATTGGGGCCTCGATTAAAAGAGATGTGCGAGGCTTTTAAGTGGGTGCATGATCGCTGATGGGAGCTTAAATATCAAGATTAAATGAGCGATAGTTTGGATGTATTTGTTGAAATTTATTGATTTTATTTCAAATTAGTTAAGTGGGATGGTGTGCAGCGCAGACAGTGAGGAAGCATCTGCGACGCCTGCCGGGGTCGAGTGGTTTCAGGGGCGAATAGGCGTCATTGAGGCGTTACAGGTTGATTGGCATGGACGTGGGCGCGTGCAAGAGCATCGTTTTTATATGTTTACCAGGGCCTACGCGCTCAGAAGCGCTGCGACCCTGGCTGTAATAAGGCCGTGCCTTCAGCACTACGGATTGAAGAGGCAAGGGGCTTAATTGAACCGTATTGGCCCTCACCCGGGCCTTCTCCCAAAGGGAGTGGGGGTAAAAAATGGATACGGCGTTGTCGTTTTCTTAGATAACGACGCGCTGGCCGGTCTGGATGGAGCGGTAGACGCCTGCCATCACGACGCTGCGGGCGGCGGCTTCGTCGGGGGTGACCAGACCGGTCGCCTTGCCGGAGGTGAGGGCGTCGAGGAATTGGTCCAGGGGGCCCTTTTCGGCGGCGGGGAGGTCGGTGATTTCCTTGAGGGCGGGGCCTTCGTTGGCGAACGCCTTGCCGACGGCGTAGAGCTTGCCGTCGAGGATGTGGGCGTAGCCTTCGGTGCCGGAGATCTGGCAGGTGAGGGGGTTGGCCCAGTCGAGCCAGGAGCCGGCGAAGGTGCCGGCGGCGCCGTTGGTGAATTCAAGGAGGGCTTCGCCGGATTCATCGCAGCCGGGGTAGCGGTTGGTGTAGACCTTGGCGGTGCCGGTGACGGCGCGCACAGGGCCCATGAGCCACATCAGGAGGTCCAGGGAGTGGGTGCCCAGGTCGCCGAGGGCGCCGCAACCGGCCTGGGTGGGGTCGGCCATCCAGCGCCAGTCGGTGTCGAACCAGCCTTTGAGTGAGCCGGGGTGGCCGGTGACGTGGCGGACGCGGGTGATCTTGCCGAAGCTGCCTTTTTGGATTTCAGCCTTGAGCCAGAGGTGGACGGGCATGGTGCGGAAGAAGTAGCCGGTGGTGAAGAGGAGGTTGGCCTTCTTGAGGGCTTCGGCGACCTTCAGGGCGTCTTGCCCGGAAAAGCCAAGGGGCTTCTCAATGAAGCAGTGCTTGCCGGCGGCGATGGCCTGGAGGGCGAGTTTTTCGTGATGGAGGGTTTCGGAGCAGATGAAGACCGCTTTGATGTCTTTGTCTGCGGCGATGGCTTCGGCGGTGGCGACCTGGCAGCCGAGGGTGGCGGCGTTCTTCTGAGCGCGGGCCTGATCGTGATCGTAGACGGATTTGACCTTCACGTCGGTACGGGCCTGGATGGCTTTGATGAATCCGGGCGTGTGGATGTGGCCGGTGCCGAGGAAAGCGAGTTGGTGAGTCATGGTTGATGCCTGTGGGTTTTTGGATTGGGGGCGGATTATAACAGGGCGGGGCTCAAATGTTATGACTTAGGTGAGAGGGAGAAGAAGTCCTGCGTTCGGTGTCCCGTGTCTTAGGTCTTAGGAGAAGAGGTTGAAGAAGAGTTATTTGTAGAAGGTGGTGGATTCGGTTCGGGTGGTGGCTTGGGGGGACTGGTCGGAGGTGATGGCGGCGTTGAGCTTGAGGGTGCCGGGGGTTTTGGCTTTGACGATGACACGCCAGGCGGCTTTGTCTTTGGGGGGGAGGGATTTGAGGGGTTGGAAGGTGATGGTGTTTCCTGCGAGTGAGCCGGAGGTAACGCCGTCGGCTTTGATGAACTCCATGCCTGGGTCGAGGGTGATGGTGGTCTTGATGCCGGTGTCGGAGCCGGTGCCCTGGTTGGTGACGGTGATGGAGTAGGCGGCGTTGTCGCCGACGGCGACGGGGTCTTTCTGGTCGATGACTTCCAGCAGGAGGTTGGGGACGCCTTTGATGCTGGTGGTGGCGACGGCGCTGATGGAGGGGATGCCGTGGGCGCGGGCGATGACGCTGGAGTCGAGCTTGAGGGCCCTGGTGGGGGTGAGGCTGATGGAGACTTCCCGGGAGGCTGCGGGGAGGAGGCCGCCGATGTTCCAGGTGACGGTGTCTTTGGCGGGGCTGAGGATGCCGTTGTCGGATGCGCCGGCGAAGGTGGCGCCGGTGGGGATGGCGTCCTGGATGATGACGTTGCGGGCTTCGCCGTCGCCTTTGTTGGTGACGGTGATTTTGTAGGTGAGTTCGCGGCCCAGGGGGCTGGTTTCGACGCCTATTTTGGAGATGGCGAGGTCTGGAGAGACGACTTTGGTGGAGATGACGCCGTCGGACTTGAGGTTGCCGTCGCCGGTGGCGGTGGCCTTGGCGGAGGCGGCTCCCAGGGCACTACCTTTGAGGAAGGAGGTGACGGATTTGGAGTCGCCGGCGCCGAGGTCGCCGATGGGGATGGAGAGGGATTTTTCCGCTTGGGGGCCGGTGAGGTTGGTGAGGGTGACGTGGAGGTTGACGTTTTGGGCCAGGCCGTTGCCGGAGTTTGTGACGGTGAAGGTGACGGGGACGGGATCGCTGGCCAGCGCGGTGTCGGGCGCATGGGTGGCGAGGGTGAGCCTGGGCTCAACGATGTAGACCTCGCCGGCGAGGCGGGTGGTGAAGGTGACGACGAATGCGTCCTGAATGAGCACGGCTTTGGTGGCGACGCCGGTGATGGTGAGGGTTTTGGTTTCTTTTGGCGCGAGGGTGGGGATGGTCCAGACGTATTTGTTGGCGGCGAAAGTGGCGGCGGCGGGGTCGACTTTGGCGACCTTGAAATTCGGGTCGAGCGTGCCGGTGAGCACGATGTCGGCGAGGGGAACATTGGTGAGGTTGGTGACTTTGATTTCGTAGGGATAAGGCACGTTCAAGGCGGCGTGGCGGCGGGCGTTGCGCTCGATTAAGAGCGTGCTGGTTTCTTTGTCGCCGGTGGGGAAGGCGAGGGATTGATAGCCGGGGATGACAGGGGTGGTTTCGATGTTGGTGATGTCGATGTCGACGCCGTTGGGGTCAGCGGGTTGCGTGGAGGCGGCGCAGGCACCAAGAAGGCTGGAGAGGACCGCCGCGGCGCAAGTTTTAGAAACGCGGTTGAAAGGGGTCATGGGAATCCCTCAAAAGTCGAATGGGGTGGGCGCGTTGGAAGGATTCATAGGCTACAGGGGAGGTGGGTTGGCGTCCAGAGTCGAGCGTTCAGATGCCGCGCATCCGCGTCTTGTGTCCGGGTACATGATGGATTTGGTGGAGAGCAGATTCAGGGAGATTAGCGACTAAAGAGTTTACTTATGTCGGTGGAGGGTAGATCGGGAGCCAGCGGGATGCCGGCGTTCCCGGTCCAGAGTCTGGAGTCACATCAGTTGGGTGAGTCTGGCGAGGGTGGTGGCCGTGGAGGGGGCAGCGGTGGGTTTTAAGGCGCGGAGGGTGGGGTTGATGAGGGTGATACCGGATTTGTGACGGGGGGCGGGGTGGATGCTTTCGAAGGCCGCCTGGATGACGAGTGTGGGGGTGACGGAGCGGACGGGGCCGAACTTCGCAGTGATGTTGGCGCGGATGAATTGGTCGGCGGATTGGAGATCGGATTCGTTGAGGCCGGCGTGGGCTTTGCCGACGGGGACGAGCGTGGAGCCTGACCATGCCGAAAGCGTGTGGTGGGTGTAAAGGCCAGACGGGCCGGGCTGAGAGGCGGTGAGGATGAAGTCCGCAATGAGGGGATCGGTTTTAAGCGCGAGCCAGGGGGCGGCGGGGTGGACGTAAGATGCGTCGAGGGGTTTTAGGATGATTCCGCGATGCGAGAAGGAGCGGGCTTGCCTGCGGAGGGTTTCACAGGTTTCCCAGGGGTCGGCAGGCCAGGAATCGACAAGGCGGATGGGGTGATCACGGGTGAGCGGGGTGATGAGGCCGGTGAGGCGCGCGGAGCGGTCGGAAAGAGGAAGCGCGCGGATGTCTTGCCCCTGGTGTTCGAGGAGATCAAACGCGATGAGCATGATGGGCGTGTCTTCCCAGAGGAGCATTTCCTTTTGACGTTCTTCCAACCGCGGCAGGAGCTTTGCATAGCTGACGGGACGGTCTTGCCAGGGGACGATGACGGCATCGATAACGGTGCCGTCGGGCAGGGCGTGGGCCGTGCGGGAGAGTTCCGGGAATGAGCCGGTGACGGGCTGATGCCCGGTGGACCAGAGGAGCCAGCGCGAATGCCGCTTAATGAGCTGGACGCGAAGACCGTCGTAGAGCCATTGGCAGGTTGAAGAATGGGCTGGGGTCTGAGGACTGGGGTCCAGGTAGAGGTGGGAATCGTTGATGTTTGGGGAGTGGTCGAGCGCGGCTTGGAATGGATACGCATGGCCGGCGTCGGCGGGGGAACGGGTGTGTTGGCTTTCCTGGTGGATGAGCCGGGCGAAGGCGTCGGGCGTGGGTAACCAGTCGGAGGTGAGACGGGCGGCCATCTGGGCGTGGGAGAGGTTGAAAGCACCGGCGAGGGTGCGGGCGATGAGGGTGGGGGAGACTTTGAAACCCGCTGCGCCAAGGAGGAGGCGGTTGTAGACGATGCGCTGAGGAACGGTGGAAGCGGCCCAGGTTCGGATGAGCTGTTCTTCAAGGGCTTGGGGTGAGAGCCTGGAGAGGCTGGGGAGATGGTCTTCGATAAGGTTTTTGAGGGTGAGGGTGGAGAGCGGGCTTTGGCTTGCGGTGAGCGGTTCGGGGATGAGCAGGGCTGCGGCCTCGGCGGGATCGCCGACGGCGGTGAAGGATTCATCGGCGAGCCAAAGCGGGATGTCGGCGGCGTGGGCGGACCAGAGTTTGAGTTGCGCGGGGGTGAGCGTACGTTGAAGGCGTTTGCCGAGGATGAGATGGAGGGCCCAGGCGGCGTCGGCGTGGGAGACGGATTGGAAATAGTCGATCATCGCGCGGGCTTTGTCCTCCGGCCGGATGGCTTGGTCGAGGTTTTTTTGAAGTGCGATGAAGGGCATGAAGGAG
>CAZIWA010000078.1:0-26214 GCA_964542875.1 uncultured Phycisphaeraceae bacterium | reverse complement strand
CATGAACGCCAACCTCGACACCTCCCCCTGGGACATTCCCCGCTGAACCCCGCCCAATGAACCCCCTCCGATGGACTCGTAAAGAAACAGTCTCAAAATCGACATTACAGCGTAAGATTAGAGTCGAACAGGGAACTGGCGCCCTATTCTGCGTCTACCTCTTGAATCTCATGCAATTCCAGCGCACTCTCGGCAAAACTCAACAAGCTGAGGGATAATTGGTTTAATTCTGTCCTGTCCTTCCCATTGGCAAGACTGGTGAGAAGCGGCGCTTGCGCCAAGGACTCCACCGCCTTCCAAAATTGTGTGTCATCCTTGCTGTCCAAAATCGTTTTCACCAAAGCCTCAAGCTCTAGGATTTTGGCTGACTCAGATGCTGAAGCACCTGTCTTTTTTTGCTGAATGATTGCTGGAACTTCCGTCAATATTCGACGGAAGGTTAAAGCGAGGGACATCTCCTTGTCCTTTTTATCCCACCGAGGGGTCTTTACTTTTTTCACCGCGCCCTGTGTTGCAGTTGAAAGGTCCACAAGCCGCTCAAGTGGAAAATCCGCTCCCAAGTGACCAGCCAACGCCATCCGGAAAAGGCGCTGCAACACAGTAAGTTCCCTCATCCGCTCGAAAACTTCCCGATCCCTTTGGCTGCTGTTTAAGTAATCCATGAGGCGATCCCGAATGCGCTTATCAAACTGCGTAAACACAATCGGCGCGATACCAACATCACTGCCGGAAGTGTCCAGCGCCAATTGAAATTTGAAATAAAGCGGGCGCAGGTCTGTAATCGGCAGCGATTTGTCAGGAAGCCGGAGAAAGTCCAAATTTGAATCGCACGCGAAAGACTCGTCGCGTATACCCGAGACAAGTTGCCCACCAGGGTAAGGCGGCACAAACCAAGCATTGATTTTATCCTCAATCAACGCTCTATTACGGCCTTTTAGTTCCCGTGCAAATTCTATTGCCAAATAACTTTGAAATACGACAATACTGGGAAGGTTGTCATACCTTTTAATTAACCGAATGATCCCAGAATCAAACACACCAGACCTAACAATCACACTAAGATTTATTTTGTCATTCGACTGTATTATTTTCAAGGCTTTTGCCAACTCATCATCATCCAAATAAATTGCTTTAATTGAATAGCTTTTAATCTTCTTTTCTAGTATTTCGCTTAATACCTTCCTATCTGATTCGGAAAGGCTTTTAATTACCTCTGAAATCAGAAGATACCGACACATTTGGATATATTTATAAATGAATACTTCTGCATGGGCTTGCTCTGCAACTCGCTTATAATCTTCATCCGAACTGGTAAGAGCTTGGTCAAATACCAATTTATCCAGAGTAATCATATCATTACCCAGTTGAGTATCGACAAGAGCCGGATGAATGATGATCCTGTGCTGACCAAACGGCGGGGCAGACATTATAGTGATCGCCAAGGGTCTTCCATCAGCAGCAAAAGCCAGCGCTTGCCGGACGGTTGACGCCTCAAACTCACGGTCCAAGGTAATCGTGGAATCATTTCTGAAGGTGAGCATCAGCTTCAATTTGCCGTCATTTTGAACCCACGTCAGGTTGACGATATCCAACGGAGAAACAGGGGTTCTAGGCGGCTGCCCCAAGACAACGCCACCCACATCGCTCCAGCCATCCACACGTCCAAAATCTCGAGTCCACTTAAAACGCGCTGATTGATCCTGCCGCACCTTCTCAGACGTCAATCCTTGAGCAAACCTGCCTGCTGCGGCCATTGGGCCATCAACGGTTCCAGGAAACCACTCATCAAACGTCACGGTATTTTTCAGCACCACAGCATCTTTCTTGGATCCGGGCACCAAAGCCGTCGTGGATCTGAATTGCTCAAGAGTGGGCGGACGGTCTTTGATGTTCAATGCCAAAGCAACTTGTACATCGTCGGGCAGACGATTGCTTACTTCTCGCATTTGAAACACTTTGCCCCTTGCCATCAACGGACGCATTCGATCGTAAGCAATCGCCTCGCGTGCGGCGTCATTGGTGGGCACTTTGTTATTCAGCGACAAACTAATAAATTTTTTAAACGTCTTGTCGGCGTATCTCTCCAAAAAGTTTTCTACGATTGGACTTAAAACTTCCTTCGTCACATCCCACACAGGCCCTTCCCCCGGAAGGGCCTTGGCGACAAACCCGACAAATGTCTCACGCAAGGCATCTTTTGCCTCAAGATGGGCAGCACGCGGATTTTTGATGCCCGCATTCTCTAATTCCTGGATCAGTTCTTTTTTGGCTTTCTTCGCCAGCCTAGGCCAAGCCGAAGTTCCAACCACTTCCTTCCGAATCCGCTCTTGAACATATTTGCCCAGCAGCGTTTCTTCTTCCGGCACGCTTGAGGCTTTGCTGAATATTTCGGTAACAACCCGCACCCCGGGCTCTGTCTTGGCTGAGGCTTTTATCGGCGTCTCAGAAACAGCAACAGAAGGTGACTCATGAAAGTCTTTTGCGTAACTTTCAAGAATGGCGCGCCGAACCTCTTGCGTGCGCAAAGAGCCTTCAGCCGACGGAGGGGGCTTGCGAGCCGGCCCCTTGCTTGGCCCGTTCCAATCAGATGACGATTGCGGTGGATTCCCCCACGGCTGCTCCCGGCTCTGCTGCACAAAAACCCGGGCGAGGTATCTAATAGCGTCGTCATCAGAAGGCGGAGTACTCCTGTTGTCCAATTCTTCAGGATCAGATGATTTATCAGAAACATCTCGCTTTTCAGTCACCTTTTGCCACTGCTTGTCCACTTCCTCAGACGAAAGCTCCACAAGTCGCTGGTCGAGCAACACCACTTGCATGCGAAGTTGATTGCCCAAGATCCCGCTGGTCATTGCAATCAACGAGAGGAACGTCAACACCAGCGATGCAAGGGCCAATGCTTTTGACCCATGCCTGATACCCAGGCGTAGATCGTCTGCCAACACCCATCCGGTCAGACGTGATGACAACGAACCTCCCGCTGAACTACTTCGAAAGTTTTTCTCGGCTTCTTCATCAATCTCTGCCTTTTTACTTTCCAATCGACGCTGCCTGTCGATGCTTTGGATCTCCAACCGAAGACGATACTGAGCCTCTTTATATTTTTCTTCACGAGCTGCCGCAGCAGCAGTGTTTTCACCCGGCACGGGTCCGTACGCCCTGTCGTTTTCCAGCATTTTGTTGGTCAGCACCGTCATTTCAGACGTCGGCTCCAACGGTTCAAGCAATGGGTCATTCCGCTCGATCTGGTTGATGATCCGAGCATTGACATCACTTACGGCCTTTTCATAGGCCGCGTGAATCCGGCGCTCGGCAGACCTGTAAGTACGCCCAATCAGAAAAATCCCACAAGAAAAAAGCGCGAATACGAACCAGGCCCAGTATGTGCTGATCTGTTCAACCCGCTCCGCCCATTCCTGGGTTTTTCGTAACAGCGCAACTGCTTGCTCGGGAGTGGTCGGGTTTAAAAATGCTTGAATCACCAAAAACATCAATCCCACGATCAGATAGACAATGCAACCCACCAACGCTATTGATCCGACGGCATTCATCAAACTGCGTACGAAAATAGTCGTAACCTTGGATTTACCCGGTTGTACTTGAATAATCCGACTATTCAAAACAAGCCGGCAGGCAAACCATAACACTGCCAAACAAAATGCGCTCAAAAAAAGCGACATAAAACCTCCCGGTATTGAAGCATTGCTCACTTTACGACACGCCACATTCACACGACGAAATCTTTAACATGCCGATACGATCAATAAAATGCCAACCGTCATATAAAATACAACAAATGATTAGAATGTACAGACATATATTATTTTGAGGGTGCTTTGGGCACCAAAGCCGTATCCTCATCTTAATCGCTCCTTGGCTTCTCTTTCCGCCATCGATTTCCCCCTGTGCCTGCATCCCAAACCCGCTGAACCCCGCCCCCCATCTGTGTTACCTTATGGACCGTCATCCACGCGCAAACACGCGCTTTCTCCAAGGGGGCTCATGGACCTTTTCTACGCTTGGCTCTGGAGGCTACTCCCGGGCAACCCCATCGTCCTCCGTATCGTGCAAGGCGGGTCACGACAGTTGCGCCATTTCTGGACGCGTCTGATCTACCTCGGCATCCTCACCGGCCTGGTCGTCCTCATGCTCCTCGCCGCCGGTTTGGGCGATCAAAACGTCACCGCTGTCGCCAAAAACGGCGCAGAACTCTTCCAGCTCATCAGCTACGTGCAGATCATCTTCATCTGCCTCCTGGCCCCCATCTTCATGGCCGGCGCCATCACTTCCGAGCAATCGGGCCAAACCTTCAACATCCTCCTCACCACACCGCTCACCAACCTTCAAATCGTCCTGGGTTCTCTCGTCGGACGGCTCTTTTTCATCCTCACCCTTCTGCTCTCAGGCCTCCCCTTCTTCGCCGTCGTCCTCGTCTTTGGCGGCATCCCCATCATCGCGGTCTGGACCAGCTTCTGCGTCGCCGCCCTCTCCGCCGTCACCGTCGGCTCCGTCGCCATCACCCTCGCCGTCTGGCGCGCAGGCGGGCGTAAAGCCGTCTTCGGCTTCGTCATCTCCGTCGCCGTTTACCTCATCGCCGGTTATCTCATCGATTCCGTCCTTCGTGAGTACGTCCAGATCGCTCCCGGCACCACCACCTGGCTCACTCCCATCCACCCCATCCTCGTCCTCAAGGCCTCCCTGAACGACCAGAGCTACCAGCCCGTCCCTGACACCGTGCTGGCTGAATATTGGGCCCCCGTCCGGTTTTACCTGGGGAACCCCGCAGGCGCTTTCGCCCTGCTCTCCACCCTTGTCTCCCTCACCCTCATCGCCGGTTGCACCTACATGGTCCGCCGCATCGTGGAGCGTGAAGGCATTCCCTCCCTCTGGCAAAAGCTCCTCACCAGCCGCGCCCAGGCCACCGGCACGCGCGTAGCCCGCACCGTCGGCAAAAATCCCATCGCCTGGCGCGAGGCCAACACCCGCGGCAATCGGCTTTTAAGCGTCCTCACCCGCTGGGCATTTGCTGCCGTATGCCTCTTCCTGGCTTTCCTCTCCATCTGGAAGTACCACGCCGGCAAGCTCACCTACGACGCCATGATCGCCAGCCTCTCTTCGCTCATGCTCATTGAATTCGGCGTCATCACCATGGTCGCCATCTACATGTCCGCAGGCAGCGTCAGCAAAGAGCGTGAAGACGGCACGCTTGACCTCATCCTCACCACGCCCATCACCCAGAAGTTCTACATCTGGGGCAAGCTTCGCGGGCTCGTCAGCTTCTTGGCCCTGCTTATCAGCCTCCCTGTGCTCACTTCTGCAATGCTCACCATCAGCATGCTCCTCTCCCAGGTGTTCGGCTGGGTAGAACCGGTAAGCAAACTCTCCACCGCCACCACCAAAGTCGTATCTACTTCAAATCAGACCGCGTACGTAGGCATCACCACGCTGGAAGCCCCCTTCCTCATCGCCATCCTGCTCACGGGCTTCACTGCTTTGTGCTGCCTCACCGGCGTTTACTGGTCTGTCCGGGCCAAAAGCGTTCTGGGCGCCATCGTCCCCACCTTCCTCATCATGGCGGTCCTCGTCTCAATCACCGCTGGCTGCGGCGGCTTCATGGCGGCTGAAGTCCCCCTCGTCGGCCCCGTTATCAACGCCATGAGTCCCACCTCCGGCATGATCATGTTCCTCAGCCCCTGGTACGCCAAAGTCTCCGGCTCCGTCGATAACTCCTTCGCCACACGCATGGTCCTCGTCTTCGCCGGCCTCATCATCGGCGGCGTCTACGCCGGCATCGTCTGGAGTATGCTCACCACCATCGTCTCCGGCTTTGACTTCACCGTCCGCAGGCTCTCGGGCCGCGGCGCCTGATCCCGCGCTACCCCTTCGCTTATTTCTAACCCCGCCTCCAAACCTCATCCCGGTTCCTTCCTATACTTTCGCCATGTTTATCAACCTCCTGCAATCCGACCCACCGCTCTACCTCAGCCTCCTCATCGGCGTCATCCTCAGCATCGTTCTCCATGAACTTGCCCACGGCTACGTCGCCATCAAGCTCGGCGACGACACCCCCATTCGCCTCAACCGGATGACCTTTAATCCGATGGTCAACGTCGGCCCCGTTTCCCTCATCTTCGCCGCCATTTGCGGCGTCGCCTGGGGCTCCATGCCCATCGATCCCACCCGCCTTCGCGGCCGCTACGCCGAAGCCTGGGTCTCCCTCGCCGGCCCCGCCATGAACCTCGCCATCGCCATCTTTCTCTTCCTGCTCCTTGTCGGCATCACTTACGGCAGCATGGTTGCCCCGGAAGCCGCCTTCCCCTACGACAAAAGCACAATCTTTTGTTATTGGCTCGCCCACATAAACCTGGCGCTGATGATCTTCAACCTCATCCCCGTCCCCCCCTTGGACGGCAGCCACATTCTCATGAACTTCGACCATCGCTACCGCGACTTCGTCTACTCCAACGTGTCGTTCCAGCAGTTTGGTTTTATCGCCGTCTGGATCGGCTGCTTCATCCTCGACAACCAGGCCGGCGCAGGCCCCTTTGGCCTCTCGGCCCGAATTCTCGGCCTCGCGTATGGCGCCGCTGTCCAAGCCATGGGCGCTTGATGCGCCTCCTGCATCCAAAACTCGGGTTTCCGGGTAGCGCCTATCGGGGACTTTAGCAATGACAACGCCATCCGTGGGCCAATGCCCCTTCATGCATTGAATGTCGCCCTCCGGCTTCTCACGGACACGCGACAACCCAGCAGCCCGATCCGATCACCCGGGCGCAAAACAAACACTCGGACAATCGCCTCTCGGCTTTACAGCAGCACCTTCTCGCCAGGCTTGATCGCCCCTGGCAGCTTCAAACCCGCCAGGTCATCCGCATCGATGGCGTTGCGCTGGGAGATCTCAATCACCGCGTCCACCGCGCCGTCTGCGGTGCGCGCCACTTTCACGCCCGCCGCTTCCAGCCACCTGGCCGCCCGCACCGTCTGCAGCAGTTTGCTGCTTGCCGGGCTGTCGGGCGTTACCGGCTGGCCGGCGGCCGAGTCCGCATTCTTGATCGGTGCAAACTCTTCCACCCGGTTGGTTTCGTAAATGATCGACTTCGTGCACATCGGCAGCGCATCGAACACAAACGTCTCCAGCTTCACCGCATTGGGCTTTTCAGGGGCGATCTTCTCGCCCGTCTCCGCGTTAATGTGCCCAACCTTCTTGTCGGCGCGGTGGAACGGCAGCGCAAAACCCTTCTCCGACGTGTTGAGCCACTCCACAAAATCCACCCGGATCGCATGCAGCGCGATCGACCCGGCCTTAAACCGCAGTTCGCCATTCACCAGCGTCTCGCGCGCCAGTTTCTCGGGCAGGTCGGAGTATTCGATCACCGTCATCCGGCCGTCCACCACGCAGAAATTGCCCAGCTTCTCAAGCGGCTCGCGCTTGGGCAGCATTTTGGATGACATCTGGCATCCATCCAGCGCGTGCAGCCCGATAAACACAGGATCCACCATCTTCACGATGGGGTTGTCCACCTGCGTGTAGCTGATGTGCTGAATCCCGCGCCGCTTCATGTCGTCGATCGCGCCGGAGGTGTACAACGCCTTGAGCGACCCGCCATGCCCGTTGGGCGAAAGCGCCAGCGAACCAGGCGATTCCAGCAGCACGCGCCCGGACTTTGCATCCACCGCCGGCATCATCGCCTGAGGGAACATCGTCACGTTCTTGCGGCCCAGGCCCAGATAGTCGTTCTTCTCGAAATACGCCTTGGTGTCGGCGTGGTTGATCGGGCTGGTCATGATGTACCACGGGATGGCGTGCCCGTACTTTTCACCGGCTTTCAGCAGGAATTCCGCCATGGATTGAAAGAGCGAAAAACCCCGGATCGGCGTCGACGGGAAGGTGCCTTTGGGTGCATCCCAGCCCAGGCGCGTGCCTTGTCCGCCTGCCACGGTGAACGCCGCCACCTTGCCGTCGGCCAGCAGTTCCAGGCCCAGTGCGCGTGCTTCCTTGTACTTGCCCTTCTGTTCCGCCGTCGGCACGTTGGGGTACCACGGCGCGGGCAGCACGTTCTCCGGCAGCGAAAACTCCGGCTTGCTAAGCACATGTGATTGGATCAGGCGCACCAGCTCCGGCCAGTCGATCGAGTCCAACTGATCCAGCAGGCCCTTCTTCTCATCATCCGGGAGCGTGGGATAGAACTTCAGCAGGTGTTCCTGCTTGATGGACGAAAGCATTTTTTGAGCTGTTGCAAAACGCTGATCAAGGTTGTCATTAGACATGTCGATAGAGCCCGTGGGTTGGTGGAAGATTCAAACCCGGGATTGTACCGCCCAACATCCTGGGCGACACAGCAAGCCCGCGCGGAATCAGGGCAATCACATCTGGCGAAAGCCCATGAGCAGATGATTGACGTTTGGGTACCAAAAAAGGGGGTCCACCTGGAGATGAACAGACTCTTTTAAGCCCTCCGAGAACCCGAAACCCAATACCCCGGGTGCATGCGCCTGCGCATTGTCCCAATGCAATTGCCCCCTGCCGAAACCTGCTTTATAAAACCACTGAACATCCCTCAAATCTGCTGGGAATTGAGGTGTTCCACGTGGAACATACTATATATAGTGGCGTTCATTTTCATGACACAACTATTGGTATCGCCAACACCACGTCGCCTTGTCGATACCCAAACCTTCTGTTACACTCTCCCCCCTCGCCAGGTGCCTTGGCCGCGTCTTCACCGACGCACCAAGCTGAAAAGGGAAGCAGGGTGTAAAGCCCTCGCGGACGCGCCGCCGTAATGGATACGGGCCTGCCATTAGGCCCCGACACGTGTCACAAAAGCCACTGCAAGACCCTCTTGCGGGAAGGCGACACGCGCCAGATCCAAAGCCGGAAGACCTGCCTGACGAGCTACCTCGTGTGTCCTCGCGAATGGGACGCCTTGGGCTCGCCCTGTTTGCATTCCCCGAAACACCGGCACCCTTGGCTCCAAACTCCCTCGCGACGACCAAACCTTCACAAAAGGGGAATGTCCTGCGCGAATCAGGGCAAGGAGCCTTCATGCGGTCTGTTTTTGCCTCGTCCCCCCAACGTCGCCCGTCCACGGGCTTTACCCTCATCGAGCTGCTGGTGGTCGTCTCCATCATCGCCCTGCTCATCGGCATCCTGCTCCCGGCTCTGGGCCGCGCCCGGGAAACCGGCGTCCAGGCGCAATGCCTCTCCAACATGAAGCAGTTGGGCATCGTCATGGAAGCCTACGCCAACGACTACAAAGAACAATACGTCCGCGCCAGCCCCACCATCTTCGGCATCGACCTCGAACGATGGCACGGCACCCGCACCACCGCGTCAGAAGCCTTCAATCCCGTCACCGGTCCCCTCTACACTTACTTCGGCGATACCGGCCAGGCCAAACGCTGCCCGGCCCTGGACCGTTATGTCAGCACGCAAGCCGGCATTGGTGCCTTCGAACGCGGCTGCGGCGGATACGGTATCAACGACCTCTTCATCGGCTCCCGCGTCTACAAACTTGGCTACGACGCCATCGGCTTCCAAACCTGCAGCCGCCGCTTCGACGTTCAAAAACCCGGCGAAACCGTCTACTTCACCGACACCGCCTACAACTCCGGCGCAAACATCATCGAGTATTCCTTCGCCCAGCCCCGCTGGTACTTCCAGGCCCCGCCAAACATTCCCGAAACCGGCTGGGGCGACCCCGTCCCCTCCATCCATTTCCGTCACGGCGGCAAAGCCAACGTCCTCTGGGGTGATGGCCACGTGAAACCCGAAGGCATCACCCTCACCCCCGCCGCCTACGCCTACACACCCGATAAACCAAGCACCTGGATGGGCTGGTTTGGCCCCGAAGACTTCACGTTCTTCGACTGCCAGTAATCCAACCACAATCAGGACTTCACCATGACCTCCAAAAACAAACTGATTTTGGGTTCGCTGGCCATTGCATGCCTTCTGGGCGCACTCCTCTACGTCAAGCCCTGGCAAACCGCAGGCCCCACCGGCGTGCAGACCACGCAGACGCAAGCGCCTGACCAGACCCAGATCGTCATCAGCCCCAAGTCCGGCAAAAAGCACCCGCTGTCGGAATTCAAACCCGCCCCCGATCAACCCGGCTGGGTCATCTGCCCCGACACCGGCCAAAAACTTCCGCTGGTAAGCCTCAAGCGTTAACACAACGCCAGGCCCCGCAATTCCACGTGGCATGCTCTCGTCCGCGGGAGCATGCCTTTCTTTTTACCCAAATGCCCCACTCCACAGCCGATTAGGACCCCTCTTAATTCGCAGGCCCGTTCCCCTCCTGCGCAGCCTTCAACGCTGCCTCGACAGCGGCCGCTTTCATCTTCGCCGCCTCACCCTCGGCTTTGGCCTTCTCTTCCTTGGCGGCATCTTCCCTCTTCACCTTCGCAGGATCGTCCTCGGGTGTCAGCTTCCCTTCCTCCAGTTTTTTGATGTCCTGCGGAACGCCTTCAACAGACGCAGGCTTGGGCCGCTCACCCGGCCCCTGCTTCTCCCCCGGCACAATGTCCGCCAGAGCAAACCCATCTTCCAAAGACTCCGGCTTAAGCACCATGTCGAACAAGCTGCTCCCCTCGGCGAAGATCTGCGGCATCGGCACATCCAGCGCTTCAAACGGCAGGCTCATCGTCTTGACGCTGTTGTAGTAGATCACCACCACGCTTGTATTCTCGGAAAACTGCCCATACACGTTCATCCCCACCGCGCCCGGGTTCTGGCCGGAATAGTTGGAAGAAAAACCCTGGTTGGGCATCAGCGCCCCTTCAGGCGTGAAGAAATACATCCGGGCAACCTTCCCGATCGTCGACGCATTGCTGGTCACCATCATCCGACGCTGGTTGCCGTCCTGCGTCAGCGAAAACTGCACCCAGCCGTCATCCATCCCGTCGATCTTCAACCGCTTGCCGTCCACTTCGCTCATCTTGTTCACGGTCACCCGCTTAAGCGGCCCTTGCGCAACCTCCACATCGCATGTCCCCTGCAGCTTGGCGATCTTCCTGCACGGCTTCCTGGGGAACGCCGGCGTGATGTAGCTCTGCCGCCGATTCCTCCCCCGGTTTTGATCCTGCGCCCCAGGCGGCACAAACAAATCATCGGGTATCTGAAAGTTATCACTGTTCTGCTCGCGCAGCCCCAGTGTTAAATCCTCTCCCGAATCCGTGACCAGCTTCTGGATCTTCACATTCCGAATCGATCGGAGCGGCATGTTCCCGGACGGCTGCACGAAAAACCCGATATTGAAGTAGCTGTTTTGCCCATTCATCACCCCGTTCTCATTGAAGCTCACGCTGCCGTTGACCTGCACCGAGATCGGCACGGCCTTGAGCACCACTGGCTTGTCGGGGTTACCGTCAGGGTCAGGCTTGGGCCCTTCTTTATCGTTCACGGCCGGAGCCGGCTTCACCGCAGCTCGATCCTGCGCTTGCCCGGCGCCAGGCCCGACGCACGCCAGCACCGCAGCCACGGCGCCTGACAACAACCAGCGTCCACGCACATCATGCACCATGACGAACCTCGCCAGATGACAGGAACGCACAGGCTCAAACCAGGTTCTCTCGACGTCAGAGACTCAAAAGTTTATGCCCGCCCACTAACACTCAAACGTATAACAGCCGCACTTGTTCAAGACAAAGGCAAAAAAAACCCTCAGACAGTGTCGGGGGGGAACTGTCTGAGGGCGAGTGCTCGGATTGAGTCGGGGGGGACCAATCCGAGGTTGGGGGGCTAATTTCAAATCGCCTGGGCGATTCGCGTGTCACTATAGCACATTCCTTTACAGAATCAAGCCCTTCGGTCTGTTTTGATTCTAAGTCGCAAATCTGCTTAAGTCCATAGACTACGCTTACACAACGTTTTGCAATAAATATTAAGTAACTAAAAGGTCTCGAACGTCAAATCAATACAAATTAATCTTCGTGTCACATGAACCGTTATTTCCCGGGTTTGCCCGGCTTATCTTTCGCAAGATCTGATTTTCAAATAAGTGCGTCATTCACCCAACCTCTCAATTTTTAGGAAGTTGGGTTAAATTCGTAAGTTTCACAGGTATTCAGTCAGATGGAACGTGCCGTCCCAATCCTTGGCGTTACTTCTTCACACGCCAAATCAGGGAAAACCCGTTACCGATTTCCCGCGCACCCCATGGAAATTCATGCACGTTTGGCCGGTCCCATGCATGGCATCGGCCTTCTCCAAGTCCCCATCACCCGATCCCCCCGCCCACTTGGGCGCGGATGCGTTTGGCATTTCCATATGTTTTTTGCCCCCTGCGCCTGATTGCCCCACCCCATCCACCCCGCTTTTCTGGCAACCAGCCCCCCCAACCCGTACAATTATCGGACTTTTTCCCGCCCCACCCACCCTGCGAGCAAGCCAAACATGACCGCATCCCTCACACCCGAGAAAACCGCTCACGGCTCCAACCCCTCCATCCAGCAATCTCTGGCCTTCTCAGATGGCTTCATCAGCAGGCACCTGGGCCCCTCCTGCGCACAAATCAAGGACATGCTCGCTGCGCTTGGCTATTCCTCGCTCGACGCCCTCACCGACGCCACCGTCCCTGACCGGATCAAACTAAACCGCCCCTTGAACCTCGGCGCTCCCCGCGGTGAACACGAGCTCCTCGAAGAGTTCCACAAGACCGCATCCCTCAACAAGGTCTACAAGTCCTACATCGGCACCGGCTATTACGACACCATCGTCCCCCCCGTCATCCTGCGCAACATCCTTGAGAACCCGGGTTGGTACACCCAGTACACCCCCTACCAGGCTGAAATCTCCCAGGGCCGTCTCCAGGCCCTCTTAAACTTCCAGACCATGGTCAGCGACCTCACCGGCCTCCCCCTGGCCAACGCCTCGCTGCTGGACGAAGGCACCGCCGCCGCCGAAGCCATGGCCATGGCTCACAGCATCGCCGGAGATGACCGCAAAACTTTCTTCATCGACAGCCGCTGCCACCCCCAGACCATCGCCGTCGTCCAGGCCCGGGCTGATGCCCTGGGCTTTAAGACCGTCGTCGCCTGCCACCGCTCCGTCAGCCTTGAAGGCGTGTTCGGCGCGCTTGTGCAGTACCCAGCCTCCAACGGCCAGGTGTTTGATTACGAAGCTTTCGGCAAGAAGCTTGCCGAGGCCAAGGCCGTCTTCATAGTCGCCGCCGACATCCTCGCCCTCACCCTGCTGCGCCCGCCGGGCCAGTTCGGCGCAGACATCGCCGTCGGCTCCACCCAGCGCTTTGGCGTCCCCATGGGCTACGGCGGGCCCCACGCCGGCTACATGGCCACCCAGGAACAACACGCCCGCAAAATGCCCGGCCGCCTCATCGGCGTCTCCCGTGATGCCCACGGCGCACCCGCCATGCGCCTGGCCATCCAGACCCGCGAGCAGCACATCAAACGCGAAAAGGCCACCTCCAACATCTGCACCGCGCAGGTCCTTCTGGCCATCATGGCCGGCATGTACGCCGTCTACCACGGCCCCTCGGGCCTTAAGAAAATCGCCCGCCGCGTGCGCAACCTCACCCTCTGCCTCGCCGAAGGCCTTCGCCAGGCCGGCCTCTCGTCCAACGCGGACAAGGCCGAAGTCTTCGACACCCTCAAGATCAACGTCGGCAAAGGCAACGTCGCCGCTGTCCACGCGCGTGCGCTCGCCAACGAAATCAACCTCCGGGTGTTCGATAACTGCGACACCTTCGTCGGTGTCTCACTCGACGAAACCACCACGCCCAGGGACGTCGAAAACCTCCTGGCCCTCCTCACCGGCAAGCCCGCGCCGGACATCCGCGTCCTCGCCGGCGCCATCCAGCCCGAATACTCCTCCACCGTCGCCCGCACCGGCGAAATCCTCACCCACCCCGTCTTCCACGCGTACCACAGCGAGCACGAAATGCTCCGGTACATCACCAAGCTGCAATCGCGCGACCTCTCTCTCACCACGTCGATGATCTCCCTGGGCTCCTGCACCATGAAGCTCAACGGCACCAGTGAGATGATCCCCGTCACCTGGCCGCAGTTCGCCAAGCTCCACCCCTTTGTGCCCAGGGAGCAGGCTCAGGGCTACGCCAAGATGTTCAAGGATCTGGAAGTGTGGCTCTCGGAGGTCACTGGCTTCGCAGGCGTCTCCCTCCAGCCCAACGCCGGCTCGCAGGGCGAATACGCCGGCCTCCTGGTCATCCAGGCCTTCCACAAGTCCAACGGCCAGGGCCACCGCAACATCTGCCTTATCCCTGAATCCGCCCACGGCACCAACCCCGCTTCCGCGGTGGTCGCCGGGCTCCACGTCGTCCCCGTCGCCTGCGATGAAAACGGCAACGTCGACGTCGAAGACCTCAAGGCCAAGATCGCCGCGCACAAGGACAACCTCTCGTGCCTCATGATCACCTACCCCTCCACGCGCGGGGTGTTTGAGGAAACCGTCGTCGATATCTGTTCCCTTGTTCACAATGCAGGCGGACAGGTCTACATGGACGGCGCAAACATGAACGCCCAGGTCGGCCTCTGCCGCCCGGGCGATATCGGCGCAGACGTCTGCCACCTCAACCTCCACAAAACCTTCTGCATCCCCCACGGCGGCGGCGGCCCCGGCATGGGCCCCATCGGCGTCGCCAAACACCTGGCCCCTTTCCTCCCCACCCACCCCGTCGTGCGCCCCGGCTCCGCCGGCCAGCACGCCATCGGCCCCGTCTCCGCGGCACCCTGGGGCAGCGCCGCCATCCTCCCCATCCCCTGGGTCTACATCGCCCTCATGGGTGCCGAAGGCCTCAAACGCGCCACCCAGGTCGCCATCCTCAACGCCAACTACATGGCCCACAAACTCAAGGGCCATTACGAAGTCCTCTTCGTCGGCAAGAACGGCCGCGTCGCCCATGAATTCGTCATGGACTGCCGCCCCTTCGAAGCCTCTGCTGGCGTCAAAGTCGAAGACATCGCCAAGCGCCTCATGGACTACGGCTTCCACGCCCCCACCATGTCCTGGCCTGTCCCCGGCACCCTCATGGTGGAGCCCACCGAGAGCGAATCCCAGCCCGAGCTCGACCGGTTCTGCGACGCCCTGATCCTCATCCGCGAAGAAATCCGCGCCATCGAGCAGGGCAAGGCCGACAAGAAGGACAACGTCCTCAAAAACGCGCCCCACACCGCAGGCCACATCGCCAGCGACGACTGGAAGCACCCTTACTCGCGCCAGCAGGCCGCTTACCCCGCCGCGTGGCTCAAGGACCACAAGTTCTGGCCCCACGTCGGCCGCGTCGACAACCCCTACGGCGACCGCAACCTCGTCTGCACCTGCCCCCCGATGGAAAAGGCCTGATCATTTTTTTTAACTCAACCCAAAGAGGCGGGCGCACACGTGCCCGCCTCTTTCTCATCCCCTCTGCGCGCAAAGCGCTTCATCGGCTGAGCAATCACCACACATCACGCTCACCAACAAGACTCCCCCAGGACCCTTCCTCCACGCCAGACGGGAAGCTTCCTTAGCCATTCCAAAACAAACAGGCCCGCCTTAAAAGGCAGGCCCGTTACGCGCTCACTTTAATTCAATCTCACTTCCCCGAGGCGTCGTAGTAAAACCGTTCGTGAACGATCTTCCCGTCCACCCAGCGCGTCACGCTGACCTGCTCGATCGTCACCTTCTTGTCATCGGTGCCGATGAATTCAATCACCGATTCCACCGCTGCGGTGTCTTTGCCGATGCTTACGGACTTCACCGTGTAGCCGATCCAGGTCTTCACGTAGCTCAGGAACTGCTTTTCACGCTCGATGTTCTGCGCCAGACCCGCGGTGCCGGGCTTGGCGTTTTCCTGCATCACCACGTTGGGCGCATAGAACTCGGTCATGGCCTCCAGAATCCGGCCTGTCGCGATGTAGGTTTGCAGATCCTGCACGCGCTGGCTCAAAGTCTGGTTCACAGTAGCGGTTGCGGTCGTCATGGCTTTCTCCTTCAAGAGAGTTCTGGGCGCCTCGCCCTTTTGTTTGTTTAGACGATACTTGTTTAAACAATAATTGATCTCGGCCAAAGAGTCAAGCCCTTCAAATAAAAAAATCCCTCACCCGTACCCGCTTCTTTCCGTCTACTCACGACGGCACTATTTTCTACTCACTCGTGCCGTTGCGGCACGCGCTACGATATCCCCCAATGACCTCCCGCTGGATCGACTTCCTCAACCTCCTCCGACTCCTGCGACCTGAAGTCGTCGGCTCTGCCCTCTCCAGCGTGTGGCTGATGTTGTTCCTCGCCCGCACCATCGAAAACCAGGACACCGTCAGCTCCACCCTCACCGACCTTTCCCTCCCCATCCTTATGGTCATTTCCGGGCTCGTCGCCGTCGGGCTCTCCATTTACGGACTGGCCATCAACGACATCATCGATGCCGAGCGCGACAAGGACTTTGGCCCCGAGCGCCCCATCGCTGCCGGTGCCATCACCCGCCACACCGGGCTTTTTCTGGCCGTGGTGGGCCTCGTCGGCGCGCTCTGCGCCTCCGTCTGGCTCGGCAAGGTGGCCGTGCTCATCGCCGGGTCCGCAGCCGTCTTTGTGCTTTTTTACGATCTGGCCGGCAAATTCCTCCCCGCGCTGGGCATTGTGACGCTGGGGCTGATCCGAATTTTGATCATGCTCACGCCCAACCCTTTGATGCAGTTCGGCTGGCCCATCTGGCTCACCATGACGCACGTCGTGGTCGTGGCCACGCTGGCCTACGTGCTCATGGGTAAGCGGCCGCGCCTCACCGGCACGCACTTTTGGGGCATCTGCCTGGGCTGGAGCTTCTGGTCCATGGTCCTCATCGGCTGGATGCGCTGGCGCGACCCGGATGTGCTCTCCTACAACCCCGGCCCCAAAGTCGGCCAGACCTGGCTGCTGCCCGCGCTGGTGGGCGCTGCATTCTTTGTCGCCGGCTGGTGGACGCTGCGCCACAAGATGCGTCCCCTGCCCCGCAGACGCGAAGCCGGTGCCCGCTTCATGGCCCTGGGCACCCTCTGGCTCATTCTCTACGACGCCGCGTGGCTGCTGGCCCTGGGCCTCTACAAGCAAGCCGCGGTCATCCTCGTCCTCTTCGCCTGCGTGGTCGCCCTTAGCTTCTCGCTCCGGGCGCTCGTCGGGCTCTCAGGCCCCAAGCCAGGCTTTAAGCTCAAGCGGGCTTGAGCCGGAGTAAACTAAACCCATGCCAGGCATCCACAGAATCCTCGACGCCAATTTCAATCGCGCACGTGAGGCGCTGCGCGTCATGGAAGAAGCCGCACGCTTCATCCTTGACGACACCCCTCTCGTCACCGACATCAAATCCCTTCGCCACAAGCTCTCCCACGCCATGGCCCAGTTGGAAAACCTGCCCTGGCACCGGGACACCCCGGGCGATGTCGGCACCACGGTGAAGGCCTCGGGCGAAATGTCCCGCCAGGGCATCCCCCACGTGGTCACCGCCGCGGGCAAACGGCTCTCCGAAGCCCTGCGCGCCATTGAGGAATACGCCAAAACCCTCGACACCCTCGTCACCTTGCCGGCAGGGGGTAAAGCCCCGCTCGCCGCTGTGATTGAATCCCTGCGCTACCAGGGCTACGACATCGAAAGCCGGCTTGCCGCGCGCCTGGCCACCGGCACGGCGCGCCAGTGGCGTCTCTGCGTGCTCATCACCGGCGCGCTATGCCCCAACCACGACTGGCTCGCCGTCGTCGACGCCATCTCCAGGCCTGACGCCTCCGGCAAACCCGCGGCCGACTGCATCCAGCTCCGCGAAAAAGACCTGGAATCCGGAGAATTCCTTAAACGCGCCAAAACCCTCTCGGCGCTCTTGAAACCCCGAGGCGTTTCCCTCGTCATCAACGACCGGCCGGACATCGCCCTTCTCTCCGACGCCGATGGCGTCCACGTGGGACAAAACGATCTCTCCGTAGCCGATGTGCGCAAGCTCGCCGGCAGGCAGCTCCTCGTCGGCGTCAGCACCGCCAACGTCGACGACGCCAAACGCGCCAAAGACGCCGGCGCGGACTACGTGGGCCTGGGCCCCATGTTCCCCACCACCACCAAGAAAAAAGACCACATCGTCGGCCCTGCCTACCTGAAAGCCTTTCTTGCGTCCTTCCCTGACTTTCCTCATCTGGCCATCGCCGGCATCACCCCGGAAAACGCCCCCATCCTCGCTCAGGCGGGTGCCCGCGGCGTAGCCGTGAGCTCGGCGGTCTGCGCCGCCAAAGACCCCGCCTTCGCCGCCAGAACCATCGCCCGCTGGTTTGATGAAACCACACACGAGCCTTCCGAAACCCGGCTTCCCCACACAGACTGATTCCAACTCATCCCCAAGGAGCACGCCCATGAACCTTCCACTCAGCACCGCTGTCCGGGTCGCCCTTGCCGCCGCTCTTGTCACCCTGGCCCTGGGGTGCGCCCAAACCCAGGAATCCGGCGCCCCTCCCGCCGGCGTGCCGGAGATCCCCGCGGTCAACCTCTGGCCGAACATGACGTCCGTCGACGTGCGCCCCGTCTTCCCCCAGGAGCTCTCCACCGCCAAACCCATCCACGCCGTCATGGATGTGGAGTCTCTTGTCGATCGGGCGCTCACTGTTCAGTACCGTATCCAATGGCTCAACGCAGGCGGCCAGGTCTTGAACCCCAACTCGGGTTTTAAAATCCTCAACCTGGCCCCCAGGACGCAAACCCGGCTCGACACCATCGACCCGCACGGCAGCGCCACATCCTGGCGTGTGGAGTTCCGGCCCGCGATGTAATCCCTCCGGACGTCCAGGGAGTCTGCCAGCCACTATCATGTATCCTTACGCCCGGTGCTTTCGCCCGGCTTTCACGGAACCCCCACATGCGACTCTTCGCCCAATGGATCATCGGCCTGGCCCTCGCGCTTTCGGGGGCCTGCGTGATCGCCTGGGGCCTGGGCGGCAACGGGTACCAATCCGTGCCGTCGCTCTTTGCGGGCTCAAGCCTTCTGCTCTCCCTGATCATCCTCATCGTTGGCTTTGCCTTGCTTGGCCTTGGTGCCTGGGCCATCAACAAAGACAGCCAGGACCCCTATTTCGGATCCCTGGCGGCCGCAGGCTCGCTCACGCTCGTTCTCCTGCAGAAACCCGGGCTCGACACCTGGCTTAAATCCATCGTCCAGCCCGATCAATCCGTGTTTTTTGAGCTCGCCGCTGAATCGATCATCTGGCAGGCCGGCGTCGTGTTGATTTTCATCTTCGCCGCTGACGTCCCCAAACCCTGGACGCCGCACGTCCGCAGCGCCGTGAATCTCGATTCCCTCCTTCTCACCCAGGTCCGATTCAACCGGTGGACCTCCCGCACCTGGGCAAGCGCAGGCGTTGGGCTGGTGGTGTTCCTTATCTGCTCCTGGGCGCTGGTCCGGGCACCGGGCCCGGCGCAGGCCATCTGGGGCTCGGCATTGGCCGCTTTTATCGCCGCCATCGTCGCCCGGGTGAACTTTCCCAGCCGAAACCCGCTCCCCCTGTTTTTCATCCCCGGGCTCATTGGCCCCATCGTCTATCTCTACACCGGGCTTTCCATCAACGGCGAAGCCCATCTTCTAACCGCCTGGTACGGCAACACCCTTCCTGGCCTGGCCAATGCCCTCCCATGCCATCTGGCCACCGGTTCCCTCCTGGGCTTCCTGGGCGGCTGCCTGCTGGTGAACAAGGCCAATGAGTACGAAGCCGAAACCGCCGCCGCCAGTTGAGAGCGATGCTTTCCCATGACCCCTGAGCCCCGCTGGATCACCACGCTCCCTGCCTTACCCTTAAGGCCGTCCGACGCCCACAAAGGCACCTTCGGCACCGTCATCATCGCAGGCGGCAGCCCCTACATGCCCGGCGCGCCCGCCCTGGCCGGCACCAGCGCCCTGCGCATCGGCGCGGGCCTCTGCAAAGTGCTCTCCACCCCTCAGACGCTGCCGGCCATCATCGCCATCCAGCCCTCCTGCACCGGGCTTCCCTGGGACCCCGCAGCCCCTGCTTCGTCCACGCTTGAAAAGCTCGATGCCGTCGACCCCTACGCCAAAGCCGTCATCGGCTTTGGCCCCGGTCTGGGCCAGGAACCCTATGCGCAAGACTTGCTGAAACTCCTCTTCAAAGGCAAACGGCCCATCGTTCTCGATGCCGACGGGCTCAATCTGCTTTCTAAAGACCCTTCCATCCGCACACGGCCCGGCCCATCGCTGGTTCTCACGCCTCATCCCGGCGAATTTTCACGCCTGGCCAAAGCGCTGGACATCAACCTCAGCCCGTTGGACCGTGACGAGCGCCCCCTTGCCGCCGGCGCGCTTGCCAGGGCATTGGGCGCGGTTGTGCTGCTTAAGGGTCAGCATTCGGTGGTAACCGACGGCACGCACTTTTACTTGAACCAGACCGGCAACCCCGCCATGTCTGCTGCCGGCTCCGGAGACGTGCTCACTGGCATCATCTCCGGGCTCATCGCCCAGGGCATGCCGACGCTGGACGCCGGCATTCTCGGCGCCCACCTCCACGGCCTTGCCGCGGATATCTGGGCTCAGGAAAACGGCCCCGCAGGCCTGCTGGCCATGGAGCTGGCCACTCTCATCCCCACCGCCATGCAGGCCCACCGGCAGGATGCCAACGCCCGCCGCCTGGGCCCGCGCGGCCGCGCCATGCCGTAATTCATCGTGCCCTCCGGGCGCCATGCTCTTGTCTTTGTGAGCATGTCTTTTCCCCTCGCATCGTACACGCATTTCTAAGCAAATCTAACGTCTACTTCTTGCCCGCCTGCGCCAGCTCATAAGCGTCCACAGCATCCACAAACATCTTGTGCTTTAGCCGGGAAATCTTGATCGGGCTGACCAGGCTATTCTCTATCTCTTCGACCATTTTGGGATCATTCACAAGCTTCGCCAGTTGCGCAAAATCCTTCTCCGCTTGCGCCAGATCCCCGATGTATCGATCCAGATCGACCAACATCATTGCGGCGTAAATCTTTCTCTCCCCGGTCTTTGTTTCCAGGTCCTTCTGCACTTGCTGACGCTGGATGGCGATCTTTTCCAGAAACTCCTTGGTGTTCTCCGTCACGGTCAGTTCCGTTACCTTCACCTTGCTGCCGGTGTCAATGGCTTTTACATGAATGATGTAATTGTGCATCACCGGCAGCTTTTTCTTGTCGCGTCCTGTCCAGTAACCCCATGAAAGCGTCGCATCCACGTCTTTCACTTCGCTCTTACGCCTTATTCCATCCGTGCTGCCCTCGCACACCATCACGCCATCGACACCCTTGCGAATGATCGCCCGATTCTTTTCAAGCAATGCCGGGTCGATCTCCATCACCGCAGGTGCCTTGGGTTCCGGCGCGCTCAGCGCCGCATAAAGTTCCTGCAATGCGCCGTATTGCCGGCCATCGCGCGCCCGGCGTTCCTTTTCCTGCTTCTCTTTATCAAGTTTTTCGGCTTGCTTCGCATCGGGCGGTGTCGTGTTTTGCGCGCTCACCGGCGCCAAGCCAAACACAAAGGCACTTGCAACAATGCACAACGCACCCGGCAGCACAAAACGATAACTCATCGATAAGCTCCCACAGAATATTCAAAGACAGGGCAACAACGCCTTCACAATCTAGATGCGCCTCACCACCGAAGCAAATTCACTTACTGATGGTCACACCCACGCCGATGCCGATGGAGGTTGATTCCACTTCGTGGCTCTGAATCACCCCCGCCTCCTGCACCCGAACCGCGGGCTTGCCTTCGATCTTTTCCCGCTTGTTCAAAAACACCACCGGGCGATTGCCTTCTTTTGGTTCGTAACCCATCTGCGCGTGCACATATTCGGGCGCATTCACCACCAGGGTTCCCCTGAAAAACCGGATCGACGCCTTACCGCCGCGTTCCTGCCACACTTCCGGCTCAATCTGCGATTTGATCACCCCCGCCAGTTCTTCGCCCATCTCTTGATTAGACTTCGCCCCTGCCCATTGCCCCGGTACGTCCACCGTGCCGACGACTGTCGGGCCAAACACCGAAACGCCGGGCACCGAATTGGGCGTCCATGCCGTCAGACCCATCCCGGGCGCGGGCCCCACGCTCGCGTCATGCACGAGGTCTCCCACGTCATAAACACGCAGCACATTGGATTTATTCGCCTGCTTCTTGGTCATGATCTGGATGTACCACGGCGTCACTTGGTAGATCAGATCCGTCTCCGGCGATGCCCGCTGCATGATCAGCCCCAGCACCGTCCCCGCGGGCACATCTTTAAGATCAAGCGTCACCGGCGCATTGGGCGTTACCCCTTCTGCGGCCATGCCGTCCCAGTCGATCAGCAGCTTCACGCCCACCGTATCCGACCACCACTTGAATGCCTCTTTGCTGGTGGCGTCCTGGATATCCACCTTGTCGATATTGGCCCGCATCTTCTGCATCACCTGCGCCACGGTGGCAGCGGGCTTGGGCTGAGTCTGCGCGGGCTCCTGCCCTTTGGCATCCTGCCCGTGTAAGACATGCGCGACACCGAGCGCAAGCACCGCCGCCAACGCCCCGGCGCTCATGACCAATCGGCTATTTTTCATCGCTTGGCCTTCTTTCGTGTCAGACCAACGCACTCCTCTTCCAACTCTTGCATTATAGGCCGCTGATCTCCCCCGCCACAGGCATATAATCCACCCATCCCCCCTCCAGGAATCTCCCATGACCAGCCCCTGGCACTTCTCCCCGCGTCGGCAGCTTGGACGCACCGGCTTCACCGCTTCCTTACTGGGCATCGGCGACATTGCAGACCGGCAGATCCCCCTGGCGGACCTCATCACCACCGTCCGCCGCGCCTTTGACGCCGGGCTCAACGTCATCGACACCGCCCCCGGCTACGAAGACGGATACAGCGAAGACGTCGTAGGCGGCGCCATCAAAGCCCACAAAAATCGTGACCAGCTCTTCGTCATCGACAAGATCGATCACATGGATAAACCCGTCGCCCCGCAGGTGGATTCCAGCCTCACCCGGCTTGGCCTCTCCCATACCGACGCCTTTGTCTTCCACTCCGTCTCCAAGCTTGAAACCTGGCGCGCCATCTCCGCACCCGACGGCCCCATGCACCAGCTTGCCGGCTGCCTCAAAGCAGGAAAAACCCGCTTCAAAGGCATCTCCTCCCACCACCCCGACGTGCTTCTGGAAGCCTTGAACTCCGGCCTCTGCAACATCGTCCTCTTCCCCATCGGCGCGTTTGTCGATGAGCGTTACGTCACGCAGGTTCTCCCTCTGGCCAAGAAACTCGGTGTCGCCACCGTCTGCTTCAAAACCTTCGGTGCGGGCAAGCTCGTCGGCGACACCGAAGGCTACAACCGCCCGCTTTCTAATCGTCCACGCGGCAAGGTTTCCTCAGGCGGCGAATCCTCCTCAACCCCTACCCTCCCGCGCCTCACGCCTGAAGAATGCGTTCACTACACCCTCACCTGCGACCCGGACGTCGCCCTTCTTGGCATGAGCTTCCCCAACGAACAGGATGCCGCCTTCACCGCGGCCCAATCTTTTAAACACCCCTTAAGCCCCACCCAGATGGCCGACCTGCGCGAGCGCGCCAAAATCGCCATTAAAGACAAAGGCCCCGTCTGGTGGAACCCGGAGTCCTAACACCTTCAATTGACCCTGCAATCACCCATACTTCCGGAGGCTTCATGATTCTCCGCCTTAAGCTCTTCATCCTGGCGTTGCTCTCAGCCGCCACGCTCGTGGGTTGTGGCTCAGACGCCCCAAAGCTCCGGTTTACCACACCTCAACCCCCAGGCGACACAAGCAAAGCCGCCCAAGCCAACAACGCCTTCACTTGGGCTTTATGGGCCAAACTCAGTGCAAGCGAAACTGAGAACGTCTTTTTCTCACCCGCCAGCATCTCGCAAAGCCTTTCTTTAGCGGCAACCGGCGCACAAGGCCTCACCGCACAGGAAATCTGGTCCGCGCTGGGCTTCGCAGATGCCTCAGACCAGGCCGCCAATCAGCACGCACTCATCTGGAGCCTCGATCAGGCCCAGACTCAAGGGGTTCAACTAAGCTGCGCTAACGCCCTCTGGGCTACTGCGGCCGATCCTCTCAAGCCAGCATTCGTTACCCAGGCCCAATCCCTCTTTGGCGCAAACGTTCAGAACCTCGAGTTCACCAAGCCCACCGCGGCAGCCAGCACCATCAACGACTGGATCGCGGCCAATACATCCAACAAAATCAAAAACCTCGTTCCCGCTTCCGCATTGAACAAGGACATTCGGGTTGTCGTCACCAATGCGGTTTATTTCAAAGCCGATTGGGACGATCCCTTTGAAGTCAAAAACACCCGCCCTCAGCAGTTCAAGCCCATCGGGAAAACACCCGTCACAGTCAACATGATGTCCGGCGAGCGCCACGGCATTTGGGCCGATGATGATGCATTTCTCATGATCCAACTCCCTTACAAAGGTGGCCGTATGGCTTTTCGCGCCTTCCTTCCCCAGGAAGGGACATCACCCGTTTTAGATGCCCAGCGGTTGGCCAGGCTCATGAAGAAAAAAGAAAACACCCAGTTCTTCGTTGGCCTCCCAAAATTCATAGTGGAGTGGGAAAAAGAACTGGTTACGACGCTGCAATCTCTTGGCATCAAACAAGCCTTCACCGATGGAGACTTCACACCGGCCTTTCAAAACACCACGCCATCAATCCAGCCCATCCAGATTTCTGACGTTCGCCACAAAACCTTCATCCAAATCGACGAGAAAGGCACGGAGGCTGCCGCATCAAGCTTTTTTGAAGCAAAATTCTCCGCAGCCCCCGAATACACCTTCATCGCTGACCGCCCTTTCATCTTCCAGATCATCGACCTCAAGACGGATACCATCGTTTTTATGGGTCGTGTCAGCGATCCCAAAGAGTAAAGTATCTAAACAACCACACACACCCGCCTTGCCGGAACTTCTCTCATGAAAACCCATCACGTACTTTCTTTTGTTCTTGCTCTTGGCGCCCTTGTTGCCGCCGGCTGCGAGTCAAAGCCTGTCGATAGCGCCAACCCTGATCAGCCCACCCCTCCTTCCACCGCGAGCATCACCCCCATCAACCAAAACCTTCCCCCCGGCAGCGCCGACCAGGCCGCCCGCGCCAACAACAAGTTCACCTGGGCTCTCTGGTCTAAGGCCGCAGGCAGCACCGGCAATGCCTTTATCAGCGCCGCCAGCGTCTCTCAGGCCCTCTCCATGACCGCCGCCGGCACCGAAGGAGTCACCAGCCAGGAAATCTGGGAGGCTCTTGGCTTCACCTCCCAGTCCAACCCCCTGGCAGACCAGGCCACACTCATCTCCAGCCTTAACAACGCCCAGACCGACCACGTTCAACTCCAGAGCGCCAATGCACTCTGGGTCAGCAAAAATGAAACCCTCAAAGCCGATTACACCAGCCAGATGGCCACCCTCTTTAAAGCCTGGGTGAAAAACCTGGACTTCTCGCAGCCCGCCAAAGCAGCCGGCATCATCAATGCGTGGGTGGAGTCCAAAACCAACAACAAAATCAAAGACCTCGTCCCCGCCAACGCATTGAACGCGCAAACCCGGATCGTTCTTACCAATGCGGTCTACTTCAAGGCGGACTGGGTCACCCAGTTCAAAAAAGACGCCACCTCCAAGCAGCCGTTTAAAGTCGAAGGCAAAACCAGCAAGCCCGTCGACACCATGCACGCTGAAATTCGCACCAACTACGCCCAGGACGACGCCTTCCAAATGCTGGAGCTGCCCTACAAAGGCAACCGCGTGGTTCTGCGCGCCATCCTCCCCAAGGAAAACACCACCGCCACGCTGGACGCTCAGCGGATCGATGCTCTCGCCGACAGCGCCAAGAGCGTCAAAGTGAACATCAGCCTGCCAAAATTCAAGATCGAATGGTCCCAGGAACTGACCCCGGCGCTTAAAGCCCTGGGCATCAAGCGCGCCTTCTCCGACGGCGACTTTAGCCCCATGTTTGCCGGAACCCCCCCCATGGGCAAAACGCAGATCTCGGCGGTCCTCCACAAGACCTACGTGCTGGTGGACGAAACCGGCACCGAAGCCGCTGCCGCCACGGCGGTGGTGGTCACGATGACCGCAGCCCCCGCCGCTCCGCCGATCGTCTTCAAAGCAGATCGTCCCTTTATCTTCCAGATCGTCGACAAGGAAACCGACACCATCCTCTTCATGGGCCGGCTCAGCGATCCCACCAAGTAACCCGTGACCCCTTTTCAGTCCTATTTCAAGTCCCGACCCTGGCTCGCATGGCT
>CAZIWA010000077.1:0-26377 GCA_964542875.1 uncultured Phycisphaeraceae bacterium | reverse complement strand
GCCAGCTTCACGGCTTCATCGATCTTCAACGTGCCCGCATCGGGTTTTTCCTGCCCGGCGATCATCCGGAAAAGCGTGGTCTTGCCCGCGCCGTTGGGCCCGATGATGCCGACGATCCCGTTGGGCGGCAGCGAGAACGTCACGTTCTCAAACAGCAGCCGGTCGCCGAAGCTCTTGGAAAGCCCTTGCGCCTTGATGACGTTGTTGCCCAGCCGCGGGCCCGGCGGAATGTAGATTTCAACTTCCGCAGCACGCTTTTCCTGCTGCTCGGCCACCATCTTGTCGTACGCATCCAGACGCGCCTTGCTCTTGGATTGCCGTGCCTGCGGGCTCTTTTTCACCCACTCAAGCTCGCGCTTCAAAGCCTTTTGACGGTTGGATTCCTGCTTTTCTTCAATCGCCAGCCGGGCGCCCTTTTGCTCCAGCCAGGAGGTGTAGTTGCCCTTCCAGGGGATGCCGGCGCCGCGGTCGAGTTCCAGGATCCACGTGGCCACGTTGTCCAGGAAGTAACGGTCGTGGGTCACTGCGATGACGGTGCCTTCGTACCGTTGCAGGTGCTGCTCCAGCCACGCGACGGATTCCGCGTCAAGGTGGTTGGTTGGTTCGTCAAGAAGAAGAATGTCGGGCTTTTCCAGCAGAAGCCGGCACAGCGCCACACGCCGCTTTTCACCACCCGAAAGGCGCTTGATCGGCGCATCGCCAGGCGGGCACCGCAAGGCGTCCATCGCCAGTTCCAATTGGGAATCGACATCCCACGCGTTCATCTGGTCCAGCTTTTCCTGAAGCGTGCCTTGCCTGTCCAGCAGTTTGGTCATCTTCTCATCGGACATCGGCTCGCCAAGCTGGTCGGAAAGCTTGTTGTATTCCTCGATCAGATCGTAAGTGGCCTTGGCCCCCTGCCGGACGATATCCAGCACGGTGGCGCTTTCGTCCAACTGAGGTTCCTGCGGCAGAAAGCCGACGGTGTACCCCGGCGAAATCTGAATGGTGCCTTCAAAATTCTTGTCCACACCGGCCAGAATCCTCAAAAGCGAGGATTTACCCGAGCCGTTCAAACCCAGCACGCCGATCTTGGCGCCGTAGAAATACGAGAGATAGATGTCCTTGAGGACTTCCTTTTTCTCGTGCCGTTTGGAGACGCCGACCATCGAGTAAATGATCTTGGTTGAGCCTTCTGATGCATTGGCCATGATTGCTGCTTCTCTTGTTGGGTGTCAGAACGCCGGATTATCGCCGACACAATCAAAAAAAGCGAAACGGCCAGGGAGGCCCGCAACTTGGCCGTTCCTCAGCCATCATCGCTCGGAGAATCCGGTGACGGGTTGTCAGGTATCCATAAGGTTGGTCAAAGGGAATTCAGATATCAAAAGGGCATTATCCCTCGTTGGCGTCTGCTACCTCAAAGCCCCCCGATAACCGCCACCCGACACCCCGAACGCATCGGCGAACGAAACCCCAATACCCTCTCAACTGCCTTGCCAATCCGGCCGGCCAAGTACCTCATCACACGCGGCCAGAGAACGCTGGCGCTGCGCGATCTGGTCTTTGGTGTCCCAGTCCTGATCGGGCTGGCTCAGCCATGCGTGTACTTTCTTAAGCGCCGCGATGCGTTGCGGCGTGCCCGGCCGAGTGCCCATGTGATGGACATAAAGCCCAACCACATGCGGCGCGTCGTCGTACTCATGAATGCCTTGCGCCGGCGTGCTGGGGTTCAGCAGCGCCTGGAGAATTTCTCCCGTCGCGTGCAGAAGCTCATCATCGATCTTTTCCCGGCGCAGGGCCTGCAGCAGCCCGCCATGCACTGCGCAGGTGTAGGCCAGGTACTCATTCATTACCGTGTTTTTGTACCCCTCACGCAGCATCCACTGCTTCACCTGGGCATGCTTGGTGCCCGTGAGCTGCTGCACAGCGGCCACCCGGCCCCATCCATGCACATTGCGCGCAAGGTCCCAGATTTCCTCATCCGGGTCTTCCACCACGGACTTGAGGGCCACGGCGCAGAATAAGGTGAATTCATCATGCCGGCCCAGTGTCTTAAACAGGCTTTGCTGCGCCAGGCCCTGAAAAATCCCCAAAAGCGCGATGCCCAGCTTCACCGGCTCCCGATCGGGAGACTCGATCGCCAGCGACCGCGCCAGCTCATGCACCCGGCTTGGGTCGGGCTTGCGGTCTTTCACCAGGCCGATCACAAAGGGATCGATGAATCCGATCACCTGCTTGTCGACGACATAGTCGTGAATTTTTTGCTTGTGGGCCCGGATGGGTGAGTGGCAAAATTCGTCGATCAGATCCAGCAGACTGCTTGCCACGGCGTCGCGATCATCCGCGGGAGGCAGTTCGGCATGCTGCACCACCAGGCCGTCGCGCCCGCCTGGGGCCATGTTTGGGTTCATCCCGCCGATCAATCGGCCGGCATCGGGGAGCGTTTCGCCGCCTGGGGTCAGCCCCGGCTGGCCCACGCGAATGTGCCCGGCGATGTGCTGGTAAATGGAAGGCGACTGAGCCCAATAGGCAACAGGATCTTTGGGGTTGGGGAATGGCGGCTCAGACTCGGTCATACCGGATGGCTCCTCAGCCTCGTCAGGCTGGTGCATGGGGGCAGCAACGCAAGGTTTGTACCCCAGCCCTGTGCCCGCCGCCACTTTGGGCCGGCAGAGCGGTCGCATTTGACGAAAGCCCACGCATTAGGGTGGCCGGGTGCATGTGCTTTAGCGTTGCCCAAACGCAATTGCCCCGCCTCGCACGGCCAGCCATTTGGCCGATTTTCAGCCGGGGCCTATAATCGCCGGTTCACCCGCAAAGGAATGCATCAACCCTCGTGACACGCCCTCAACGTGCGATCTCAAATGCCCGCCCCCCGGCCTTGCCGTCTCCGGCAAACAAGGCCCCAGCGGCACGCGCACGGATGTTTTCTAAGTCTATTCTCGCCACAGGTTTAACAGCGGCTTGCGCCAGCCTTCTCTGGGCTGGCCTGCTTAGCGCGCAAACGCCAGTCCCCGTCTCCACCCCAGACACCCAGCCTGTGGCAAAGTCTCCCGCGCCCAAATTCAAGTCCGCCTTGGCCGACCCCCTTTTGCGTGACGACGCAATTTTTAACGCATCCAAAGTCGCCGTCTGGGTGGAAGGCAAAACCGACATGCTGCTTCTGGAGGGCGACGCCAGCTTCTCCATCGGAAACTTCGCCTTCCGTGGCGACAAGATGCTCGTCCGGATGGATAAGGAATATCAGCCCGGCCTGCCCATCAAGCACATCGCCGTCTACATCGAAAACGCCAAATCCCTCCCCAACAAAGGCCCCATCTCCGCGGAAGGGTCCAGGCTGCTGGTCACCGGCTCCACCACCGGCAAACCGAAAATCAAAACGTTCTACCTGACCAAGGACCCCGTCTTAAACGACGTCTTCGTCAACGACGGCAAAAACCGGATCAACCGGTACTACAGCGAACTCGACGAAAGCGTTCTCCCCGTTCCCCCGGGCGGGCCTCTGTTTACGCCGCAGATGTACGAGCTGCGCAAGCAGCGCCACGCGCAGATCCGCAAAGAACGCTTCGCCAACGACTTCGCCGCGATCGACAAAATCGCCCACTCCGGCGACACCGCCCCGGAACCGCTGACCACTCAGCCGGCCACCAAGCCCGCCAGGCTGCCCGGCGCTGACGGCGAAGCCGCCGGCGATGAAGTCATCATCGACCCCGAAACCGGAAATCCCATCCGGCTTGTGGGTGATAAAAACATTCTGCCCAAAGGATCGCAGCTCCTGTTTGTCGCAGACAAGTACATCGCCGAGCCCGGCAAACCCGGCGAGTACAACCTCGTGCTCCAAGGCCAGGCCCGCTTGATGTACCTGGACCGGGCAAACAAAATCGATGCCACGCTCTCGGCAGACAAAGTGGTCGTCTTCATCAAGGCCGATGCCGCGTCCAGCGTGGCCCAGCGCAAGATCGATTCCTCCAAAATCCTCGGTGTCTACCTTGAAGACAACGTGATGGTCAGCGTCAATGACTACACCATCCGCGCCCCCAAGGTCTACTACGACAACCAGTTCAACAAGGCCAGCATTCTCCAGGCGGTGATGTACGCCTACGACATCAAAAAACAGCTCCCCATCTACATCCGGGCCCAGGAGCTGCGCCAGGAATCCCGCTCCCAGTGGACGGCCAACGACGCCACGCTCACCACCAGCGCTTTCTTTGAACCGCATATTTCGCTGGCGGCCGAAAAGCTCATCTTCAATGTGGAGCAGCCCGAGCAACCCGCTTCAGGCGCCGCCGGCACTGGCGCCATGCCCGGCCTCCCCGGCACAGAGCCCGTCGCGCAGACGCAGCCCGCCACCGGCCCCGCAGGGGACAAGCCCGCCAATCAGACGCCGATGCAGGCCATGGGCTTCTCCACCGGCGCCACCGATCAGTCCGGCCCCAAATACACATTTGAGGCCAAGAATACTCAACTGAAGGTCGGCCAGACGCCTGTCTTCGTGTGGCCCTCGCTCAAGGGCGACCCCACCACCCAAACCCCCAACCGGGGTGTGCAGGTGGGTTACTCCAACCGCCGCGGGCCCCTGCTTGAAACCAAGTGGGATGTCTTCGCCCTCACCGGTCAAGAGCCCATCGACGGCGTCGACGCCAGCGCGAACTTCGACTACATGGGCCGAAACGGTCCGGGCTTTGGCCTTGAAACCGGCTGGGAAACCGCCCACTCCTACGGCACCTTCAATGGTTACCTGCTCGCCTATGACACCGGCTACGACAGCCTCGGCAACCGCAACGACGTGAACTTCGACGGCGATCAACGCGGCTTCCTGGACCTCCAGCACCGCGAACTGCTCAGCGAAGAACTCGAAGCCTCGGTCGAAGTCGGCTACGGCGGCGGAAAGACCTTCCTCGAACGCTACTTCATCGACGAAGCCGACCTCTCCAAACCGTACGAAACATCGCTCTACCTCAAACATCAGAAAGCCGACCAGGCCTTCACCTTCCTGGCCAAGTACGACGTCAACAACGCCAAGCAGCAAACCCAGGTCCTGCAGACCCCCGGATACACCGTCGACAAGCTGCCTGAGCTTGGCTACTACCGCGTCGGCACCAACCTCTGGGACGACCGCCTCACCTACTACACCGAAAACCGGCTCACCAGCATGCGCGCCCGGCCCGGCACCGATACACCAAGCGACCGCGGCTTCACCGATGCGCAAAGCCTTGCGCAGTTCGGCTTCCTGTCCACCACCTCGTGGGACCAATACTACGAAAGCCTCGGCGTACCCACGCGTGATATCGCCCGGCTCGACAGCCGTCACGAAATCGCCGCCCCCTTCAAGATGGGCTTCCTGGACGCCTCGCCTTACGCGGCCGGCCGCCTCACTGCCTACGACTCTGAATTCCGGGATTACCTGGCCAACGACCAGTACAACCAGTACCGGCTCTGGGGCTCCGTCGGCACCCGGCTTTCCACGAAGTTCAGCCGCTCGTACGACAATGTGGATTCGCGCCTGCTGGACATCAACCGCGTCCGGCACATCGCAGAGCCCAACGCGGACTTCTTCATGACCGGCTCCACCGTGCCCGACGGCAACATCCCCATCTACGATCCCGATGTGGAAGGCATTCAAAACTCTTCAGGCTTCAAAGCCGGCCTGCGCAACACCCTGCAAACCCAGCGCGGCGGAAACGGCCGCTGGCGCAGCGTCGACTGGCTCGTCGTCAACACCGACTACATCAAGCAAAACTCCACCGCCAACAACAATCAGACGCTCGCGCGCTACTTCTCCTACCAGCCCGAGTACTCCACCGGCGGCGACCACTTCCATTCCGACGTCCTCTGGGCCATCAGTGATTCGCTCTCCTCCACCGGCGAAATCACCTACAACATGGAAGACGACTACGTCTCCCAATACCGCGGCGGGCTCGTCATGCAGCACGACGCCTCCCTCTCCACCTTCATCGACTACAACAAGGTCGACCGGATCGGCTCCGACCTCATGGGCTTCGGCTTCAACTACAAGCTCACCCCCAAATACCACATCACCTACCGGCAAACCTACGACTTCGACTACGGCCAGATGCGCGGCATCGAGCTCTCCATCGTCCGCAAACTCCAGCAATTCCGGATCGTCGTCATCACCCGGTACGACACCATCAACGATGAACTGGTTTTCGGCTTCTCCTTCATTCCCGAAGGCATGTCCGGCGATCGAAAATACGTCAACCCCTTCAACGAAGGCGCATTGCCGCAATAATCCCATTTCTTCTCCGGAGCCTAGCATGAGCAACACCCCCGGCATCGACCCGCTCACCGCCAAGGACGCCTCCCAGCCACAGCCCTACAACGAGCCCAACTTCCGGCAATTAGGCGTGCTGGACGCATGGAAAAAGTACGACGGCGTGCTCACCTGGGGCAAAGGCCAGTGCCTCGCCATCCTGGATGACGGCTGCAAGCTGGATGACCCCGCATGGAGCGCCCAGCTCCCGTGGGGGCCTAAAGTCATCGCCACCTTCAACAGCATTGAAATGAACGACGACTGCAAGCCCGTCCCCCCCGGCTACCACGGCACCTCGGTCGGCCATCCGTCATCGATGAACGTCAACAACGTGCGCGGGATCGCCTACAACAATCAGGTCGCCCAGATTCGCTCCAACACGATTGTCCATCTCCGGCAGGATGAATCCGTCACCATCGCCCGGGGCCTGCGCTGGGTGCGCGACAACGCCGCGCGCCTGAACATCACCACCGTCAACCTTGCCGCCGTCGACGATCAAAAGCACAAGGAACCGCTCCCCACGGTCATCGATCCGGAGCTTGAAGCCCTGCGCGAAATGAACATCTGGGTTTCCGCCCCCACCGCCAACAACAAATACACCGACGGCATCTCCTGGCCCGCCTGCCAGCCTGCCTGCTTCGCCATCGGCGGCGTGCGCCCGCAAACCCACGAGGTCTATCTGGACCGCTGGTCCAACGTCGATCTCGTCGTCCCCGCCGCCGCCACGTCCTCCTCCAACGCTTATGCCTGCGCCTGCGCACAGGTGCTCCGCGAAGCCATCACCCTCAAGGACTACAACTGGAAAGCCCTCGCCCCCACATTGCCCGACGCCATGCTGCGCATCTTCCAGGAAACCGGCCATAAGATTCACGACCCCGCCACCGGGTTTGATTTCTACGAATTGAATCTTCTCGCCGCCATCGACCACGTAATGAAATAACGCTCCTCCCAGGTGCCATGCTTTCATCCGCGTAAGCATGTCTTCTTCGACCTCCAAAAAGAAAACGACCCGCGCATCCGCGGGTCGTTTTCATTCGCTGATCAAATCTCGCTTCACAGCCCCAGTGCGCTGCGCACATCAGCGATCAATTCGCGTGCGCGCGTTTCCGTCGGCGCTTCTGCGATGATGCGCATGATCGGTTCCGTATTGCTGGTGCGCGCATGCACCCACGCATCGGGCCAGTCGATGCGAACGCCGTCCTGGGTGTCCAGCTTCTGCGCCTTGTACTTCTCCATAAGAGCCGGGCGGATTTTTTCCGCCATCCCGGGCTTGAGATCGATCTTGTCTTTAATGATCGAGTACTTGCTGATTTCCTCGACATGCTTGCTCAGGGGCTTCTCGCTCCGGGCCAGGTATTGCAGCACCAGCGCCATGCCGGCCAGGGAGTCGCGCACATGGATCACCTTGGGCCAGATCACCCCGCCGTTGCCTTCGCCGCCGATGCCCGCGCCTTCCAGGCGCATGGCCTGGGCCACATTGGCCTCGCCCACCGCGGTGCGTACCACGCGCCCGCCGTATTTCGCGGCGATATCGTCCACCATTCGGCTGGTGGAGAGGTTGGCCACCACCACGCCGCCGGGCTTGAGGCCCGTACCGCCGGACATCACTTCGATCGCGGCCAAAGCCAGCGAGCATTCCTCGCCGATGTACCCGCCGGTTTCATCGATGATGGCCAGCCGGTCCGCGTCGGGGTCTTGCGCAAAACCCACATGCGCCTTGTGCTGCCGAACCACGTCGGACAAGCCGGCAAGGTTCTCCCGGGTCGGCTCCGGCACATGAGGAAAGAGGCCCGTCGGCTCTGCGAAGAGATGCACCAGCTCCACGCCCAGGGCCTTAAGCAGCATCGCGCCTGCTTCCCCGCCCGCGCCGTGTACGCTGTCGAGCACCACTTTGAATTTCTTCTTTTTGATCAGCGCCACATCCACATTCGCCAGCACCCGGTTTACGTGGACTTCATTGGTCTTCTCATAGCTGGTCACCGGGCTAAGGCCCTCGACGGGCGCGTAAGCCGCAGCATCATTCTTGAACGTATCGATGATGATTTTCGCTTGGTCAGGCGGAGGAGCCACCCCATCGCTCCTGAGCACCTTGATCCCGTTCCAGATGATCGGGTTATGGCTTGCCGTGATCACGATCCCGCCGTCGGCCTTCACTTCCTCCGCAGCCACCCCCACGCTGGGTGTCGTCACGATGCCCAGCTTCACCACCTTGCAGCCGGTGGCGATCAACCCCGAAATCACCGCAGCTTCGATCATTTCCCCCGAAGGCCGGCTGTCACGCCCCACCACCACCGTCGGCGCGCCGGGCTTGGTCGTCTTAAGCCACTGCCCGATCGCAGCTCCATACCGGGCCGCCACCACAGGCGTCAGGGATTGACCGATCAAACCACGCAACCCGGAAATCGAAAGCATCAAAGGGGCCTGTGACACGGGAAAATCTCCATGAGGTGAGGGAGCTAAAGCGTAGTGCAAGAACGTGCGTTTGCAACTAAGCGATTCCGCCTTCTGAAACATCCGCTGATGCAGCAATATTTCATCCGATGGATTCCACTCTTCCTATCTTCTTTTAAATGACAGAGGCGATACACGATGAATGGACTCGAAATGTCCTCAAAGACAATCCTCAGCTATCCCCTCAAAGGCTCGCACGAACGCGAAATCTAATGAACGAGGCCGTCCGCGATTGCCTCGTACTTGGATATGAGAAATTGATCGACTCACTCTCATTGCCGGACGAAAACGATAGACTGCCCAGGTCATCGTCACCTGTAACCTAAACGCCAGCGAGAAAGCCTTCTCAACCCGCCAGCAACCACAGATCAATTGTTGGCTACTTTTGAAAATCAGGGCCTGATCAAATCAATCCGTCGTCTTCGGGAGTTTTCAGACTTGCTCTGAATTTCGATTCTTTCACATCAACTGCTATCCTTCCCCCATGCAAACCACCCCAGCCTGGCCGCGTCTGAAAATCGGCCACATCACCGACCTTCATGCCCGCAATTTCCTCCCCGGCTCCAGCGCCATCAACCGCCGCCGCAGCCGCCTCATGCCCGCCCTCTTCACTCAGGCGCTCGCACGCTTTCAAGCGGAAAAAGTCGACTTCATCGCCGTCACCGGTGATCTTCTGGACGTCCCCGAATTTCTCCTCACCCCCGACGACTATTACGACCACCAGCCCCAGCCCTGGCTCACCGACGCCATCCGCGACTATCAATCCTTCAAAGACGCCCTCGATAGCACCGGCATCCCCTACATGGTCGTCCCCGGCAACCACGACCACGAGCCCACGATGTGGCAGGTCTTCGACCGCTCACAAAACACGCTCGATCTTCCCGGCTGCCGGGTCTACCGGTTCAGTGATCGTGAATGGTCCGGCCACGTCCCCCGGCGGCTCGACCGCGAACGCGTGCTCTTCGACACCACTCTGGCCGATGGCCCGCAGCACCAGATCCATCTCCAGCACTACGTCGTCACCCCCGCGCTCAACAAAGGTTACCCGCACACCTATTTCGAGTCCGACTGGCTGGTCAAGCGCACCGTCGATTCCGGTAAAAACATCCTCAGCCTCTCGGGCCATTACCACGAAGGCACCGAGCTTCTCCCCCACGCCAACGCCTTCTTCACCACCGGCGCCGCATTCGCACAATGCCCACACCCGATCCGCATCTACGAAACCGGCCCCGGCGGCATCTCCCATCAAACCATCAATCTGACATCCCAACCCGTCGAGTCAGGCCGCAAGGTCGTCTTCCTCGACCGCGACGGCGTCATCAACACCCTCCCCTCTTACCGCACCGGCCCCGAGGCCATGGCCCTCATCCCCGGCTCTGCCGACGCCATCAAGCGCCTGCGCGAAGCCGGCTATGCCATCGTCGTGGTCACCAACCAAAGCGCCATCGGCGCGGGCTTCGTGCTGGACGAAACCGTCCGTGCAGTGAACAACAAAATGTGCCGCCTGCTGCTGGAGGAATCCGGCTCCTACGCCTCCCAGCCTGACGCCATTTACCTGGAAACCAACGCAGGCAACTCAGCCGTCCACCCTTCCTTCGCCGATGCCTCGCGCGCCAAACCCTCCCCCGCGATGCTCCACGAAGCCACTAAGCTTCTAAACCTCACCCTCCAAGGCGGCTTCATGGTGGGCGACTCCCAAGTCGACATCGCGGCCGCCCGCGCCGCCGGCGTCACCCCCTTCCTCGTCGAAACCGGTCACGGCCCCCACACCCTCGCCACCCTCACCAAAACCAACTCACTCCAAGGCCTTCACACCGTCAAAAACCTCGCCCAGGCGGCCGACATCATCCTCTCCGATCAGCTCTCGGTACCTAGTCATCTTGCAAGTCAGAAATAGAAGTCATGGCTTAAGTCAGGACAAACTCCTGCCGTGGATAAGGATGACGTCCCTTTGTCCTACTATCATCAAATCAAAAGCAATTATATTTCCGATACCCTATACTCTCTTCTGATCAACCTAGCAAAAATAGACAGTAATCTTACAAAAAGAGGGAAATCCATGCGTGTTTTCATCAGCTCAACAGTCTACGATCTCATAGATGTCCGATCCGAAATCACAGAACAATTACGGGAACTTAACGTCGTACCTGTGCTATCTGATGACAAACTCTCAGACTTTCGAATCCAGCACAACGTCAACTCAATCGAGACTTGCCTTGTAAACCTAGAATCATGCGACGAAATAATCATACTATTAGATAGAAGATACGGCCCTAAACTAGGCGACTACTATCAAAATATCTCCGCAACCCATTTAGAATACCGCCACGCAGTTAAATTAAAAAAACCCATACATATGTATGTTCGCGATAAACTTGAAGCCGAATTCTCAATCTGGAAACGCAACAAAAACGACAGCGTTGTTGACTTCACCTGGGTTCCCAACAAAGAAACCGATCTCTTTAAGCTAATTGACGAACACCGCACATTAAAACACGATGCAGAATCATCAAACTGGTATTCCACTTTTAGCACTTCAATCGATTTAAAGGCAGCCATTAATAAGTACTTTAAACAGCATCTTCTCCCACTACAGCTTACCGAAGCAATTCAAAACAATAATTTTCCTATTCTCGATTTCACCGTTGAATCCGAAGCAAAGCCAACACATGGAAGCATTTCAGTAATCTATCATGGGAAAGTGACAAACATCGGCGGCGCTCCCGCATTTAACTGCCGCATATATTGGGAAAAAGACGAGCCTAAACACGATTCTACTTTACTTTTACCTGGCCAAGCCACAACTATGACCATACAATATCGCCATACCATACCTAAAAACTTAGGGCTTGAGCAATTTTTGATTGCACAATACGATAGTGCGATTGGTATTTCAGTGTACTCTAAATTTCGGCTTACCGGACGTATTCATCAGTTATCTGTAATCAGTGGAACACATCTATGCGAGCGGCGATTTAAACAATCTCATCCTCCAACTTTCGATATCGACCCTAATACCAATAAATGATATTAAGGCTCCACTGCACCCTCACGCTGCCGACATCATCCTCTCTGACCAGCCCCTAAACCCCGGGCCCTAGCCCCTTATTCCGCTCAGTGCGCATGCCCGCACGCATGCCGATGCGCCGCTCCGCCAGGGGGCTCCTGCACTTGCTTCCCGTCCGCCAGATAGATCGCCGCGTCGTATTCCGTGTCCATCCGGCCCACGTCATGCGTCGCCACCAGGGCCGTCTTCCCCTCGCTGGCCAGGGTGTCGAGCACTTGTGAAACAATCGCCCGGGTTTCAGCGTCCACGGCATTCAAAGGCTCATCCAGAAGCAAAAGCTGCGCCTGCTGCGCCAGTGTCCGGGCCAGAAGCGCCCGCTGCTGCTGCCCGCCTGAAAGCTCTGAAATCTGCCGGCCCGCCAGATGGTCGATCTTAAGCTGAGCCATCGCCGCCCGGGCGATTTCCTTGTCCTTCGCCGTCGGCCGCTTGAGCCATCCCAGATGCACATACCGGCCCGTGAGCACCAGCCGATCCACCGTCACGGGAAAGCGCCAATCAAGCTGCCCGCGTTGAGGCAGATACACCACCTGATGGTGACACGTCCCCGCGGGCTTGCCATACACCTGCACCGACCCTGACACCGGCTTAAGCAATCCGGCAATCGCCTTCAAAAGCGTGCTCTTACCGGAACCATTCGCCCCCACCAGCGCCACGCGTGTGCCCCGGCCCGCCGTCAGGCTCACGTTGGAAAGCGAATCCGCATCAGCGCCCGGGTAGCGCAGCGTAAGCCCCTCCACACGCACCGCGGTTGCGTCGGTGCACTGGATGCAGACATCGGAGCTGTACTTCAAAACCATATTCAACTCTTCTCTAACCCCCTCCCCCTCAGGGGGAGGGTTGGGGTGAGGGTGTTCCGCTCTTGACCTACACCCTCAGCAAAGTTTACCCGAACACTCATTCCCGGATAACGTACTCCCTTTAATCACTTCTCTGGAAAGCTTCATGGACCCCGTTCCCGCCGACGCAGCCTCAGCCGCCGTTCCAGCCCCCAAAGCCAAAACACCACTTTGGAAGCGGGCGCTCCGGTCGCTGGTGCTCATCATTGTCGGCACGTATGTCGCCTTCTGCGTCGCGCTTTACTTCGCGCAGGACAGCATGATTTTCCCCGCTAAGGACTACCCCGCCACGCCGGAGCCCCGGCTTTCACCCCAGGTACAGATTCTCCACCGCGAGCTCTCCGCACCTGACGTAAAATTCGCCAAGAGCGTCGAAGCCTGGTACGTCCCCGCCCCAGGCGCTTCCAAGGACACCCCCGCGCCGCTCATCGTCTTCTTCCACGGCAACGGCGAATTCATCGACCATCACCTGGGCTCCGCCGATGCGTTCAACAAACTCGGCTGGTCCGTCCTCATGCCCGAGTATCGCGGTTACAACCGCTCCGCAGGCACCCCTTCTCAGGCCACCATCCTTGAAGACGCCGCTTACTTCCTTAAAGAAACCCTCGCCCGGCCCGAGGTCGACGCCGCTCGCGTCGTCTACTACGGCCGCTCCCTCGGCGGCGGCGCGGCCTGCGATCTCACCCACGCCCACACGCCCCAGGGCATCATCTTAAACTGCACCTTCCTCAGCATGAACGCCATGGCCCGCCAAGTCTACGCCCCCTCTGTCATCGTCAAACACCCCTTCCGCAATGATCTGGTCATCGAATCTTTCAACGGCCCCACCCTCATCGCCCATGGCAGCCAAGACACAATGATCCCCCCTTCCAACAGCCAGGCCCTCGCCAAGCTCGCAAAACACGGCACCTACCTCGAACTCAAATGCGGCCACAACGACTTCCCCGGCTCACCCGACACAGCCTATTGGTCCGCGGTCAAAAACTTCCTCGATGCCATCCCCGCCGTAAAATAATCGCACCATGCCCCTTCCGGTCGCAGTCAAACCCGGCTCTATCTTCACAGCACTTAAACCCATGCTCTGGTCCATCGCCCTCATCTTCTTCTCCTTTTATGCCGCAGGCTGCGTCGGGCTCTATTTCGTTCAAGACTCCATGCTCTTTCCCGGCACCAGGATCACCCCAATCCCCACACCGGAGCTGCCGCCCGGCTCTGTCGTTCTCAAGCGCGAAATCGCACCAAGCCAAACCGTCGAAGCCTGGTACTTCCCCGCACTGGGCGCATCGCAGGATCACCCCGCCCCGCTTGTCGTCTTCTTCCACGGCAATGCCGAATGCATCGATTACGCCGAAGATATCGTCATCCGTTACAACGCCATGGGCTGGTCCGTCCTCCTGCCCGAATATCGCGGCTACAACCGCAGCGCCGGCAAACCCTCTCAAGCCGCCATCCACGAAGACGCCGCATACTTCCTGAAACAAACCCTCGCCCGCCCCGAGGTCGATGCCACCCGGGTTGTCTTTCACGGCCGCTCCCTCGGCGGCGGCGTCGCCTGCGACCTCACCCGCGCCCACATGCCCCAGGGCCTCATCCTCACCTCCACCTTCATCAGCGTCGTGGAGATCGCCAAGGGTTACCTTGCCCCCGCCTTCCTGGTTAAACATCCTTTTCGAAATGATCTGGTCGTCGCATCCTACGGCGGCCCCATCCTCATCTCCCACGGCGCCATGGACACCATCATCCCCATGCGCCACAGCCAAACACTCGCCCAACTCGCCAGGCACGCCACCTTTAACCAATACCCCGCAGACCACAACGACTTCCCAGGCGGCCCGCAGGCCGAAGCCAAATACTGGGCCACCATCCGGATGTTCCTCGCCAACATCAAGCCCGGCACGCCTGCAAATTAAACGCACTGGGTAAACGCACCCCACTAAGCCGTGCCAAGCCTGCATCCCGATCGTCGATATCCTTCTTCGCCCTCCGATAACCCCAAACCCGATCCCCGGGTCCATGCACCCTTCGTATTGGAAATTGCCGGCCTCCCAGTAACCCGTCCCCCCTTCAATCGGGCACCAAATCCCCCGACGATACCCCACCCCCGACATTATCGGACTACGCTTTACAGATCCAACCCCAATCTTAACTACAGCTTATTGACGTCTTTATAAAAAAATCACATCGCACATCCACGTGTCTATCCACACCCCGCAAAATCGCAAGGAAATCAGCCCATAAGGCCGATACTATTAATTGTTCTGATATTTGGGTTTCAAGATCAGCCCTGACGCGACTCTTGTAACCTCCCCGAAAGAGGGTTCCCCCATGGTTCCTCCAGCAGATACAAAAGCAAAACCCCGCGCACTCATCCTGGCTGGCCGGTCTACCTCAGACCCCGCCCTTGTTGAGTTACTCAGCCAATCCTTCGATATCGACACTTTCGCCCACACCGACGAAGCCATGGATGCCCTGCGTGAACGCACCTACCACGCCGTCCTGGCCGACGTGGGTGACTTCCTCCCCCTGGAACGCGGACTCGTCGCACAACAATCCAGCCTCATCCTCAACACCATCGGCGAAGGCGTCTGCATTGTGGACCTCGAAGGCAAAATGGCCTGGTCCAACAACAAGCTTCAAGGCTATCCCCCTTCCGTCATCGAACAAATCCGCCGCATCTGCATCCAGGCCCGCTGTATCTTCGCAAACCAAACCCAGGTCCAGCCGCGCGAGCAGGACGCCCGCACCGTCTCCCGGTCGAAAAAATTCACCTGCCACTCCGAAGACGACCGCTATTTTGAAGTCTTCGTCTCTCCCGTCATTTCCAGTTCCGGTAAGGTGAATCACGTCGTCGCCATCGTGTGGGATGCCACCTCGGGCAAACGCCTCCAGCAGAAGATCAACGCCATCGACTACGCCGGCAAAGAGCTGGCCAAGATCGAAGGCGAAGCCATGGCCAAGCTCACCCCCGGTGAGCGCCTGGATGTGCTTCAGGACAAGATCATCCGGTTCTGCAAAGACCTGATGCACTTCGACCATTTCGCCATCCGCCTGCTTGAAAAACGCACCAACAAGCTGGAGCTTGTCATCGCCGAAGGCCTCCCCCCGGAAGCCACGGAGATCGACCTTTACGCCCAGCCCGAGGGCAACGGCATTTCCGGCTACGTCGCCGCCACCGGCCGCAGCTACATCTGTCACGACACCGAAAAAGACCCCCGCTACGTCACCGGCATCCGGCACTGCAAGAGCTCTCTCACCGTTCCGCTTCGCCTGCACGACAAGATCATCGGCGTCTTCAACATCGAATCCGAATCCGTAGGCGGCTTTGACGAAGACGACCGCCAGTTCGCCGAAATCTTCGGCCAGTACGTCGCCATGGCCCTCAACATCCTCGACCTCCTGGTCGTCGAACGCTTCACCACTTCCGGCGAACTTGCCAGCCACGTCGTACAAGACCTCGCCGCCCCGCTCAATGACATCGTCACCGAGGCCCAGACACTCGTCGAAGACTACATCGGCGACGACAACATGCGCTCACGGCTCCAGAAAATCGTCGAGCACGTTGATTCCATCCGCAAAACCATCAAAAACGTCGCTCAGGGCCCCCAGCGCGTTCTTGGTTGCGAAGAGCACTCCGGCGACTGCGCAGACCCCATCATCGCCGGCAAAACCATCCTCATCGCCGACGACGAAGCCAACATCCGCGACACCGTCGGTGACATCCTCCGCCGTCATGGCGGCAAGCCCACCATCTGTAAAGACGGTTACGAAGCCTGCCACATGCTCGAACAAAAGACCTACGACCTGGTCATCTCCGACATCCGAATGCCCCACCGCAACGGCTACGAAATCTTCGCGGCCACCCGCCGGCGTTCCGACACCACCCCTGTCATTCTCATGACCGGCTTTGGCTACGACCCTCACCACTCCATCGTCCGCGCATCACAGGAAGGCCTCTCCACCGTCCTCTTCAAGCCTTTCAAGGTCGATCAGCTCATCGAAGCTGTCCACAAGGCCCTCCAGCCCGAAGCCAAGTAACGCGCATTACCGAGCCGTACGTATTTCGACGTCGCCCCTCAAAGCTTCGCCTATAAACCTGAGGTAGGTCGGATTAGACGTCTTCGTCGTAACTCGACTCCTGTTTTATCTTCGAAAATCAATTGGGATCTGTGAATAATCCCCGCGCCACCAGCCAGCTCGCCCGCCAGTGTCGCGTCGGCTCTCAAAACACGTGGAAACCCACATGTACTATCGGCATGGACGGCATGCACATCAAAACCGACGATCAAACTCATTGGCCACAATGGAGTATTTGTATCGGGTGTTTGCATGCCCATCGGACCAGAGAATGTTGATGTAATCCCCATGAACGATCGACTTCACCAGGTCCGTCGTGCTGGCAAGCTGCGCATGCAGGTAGTCCGCGGTCTGCCCGGTGCCCGCTGCGGTTACCCCGCGGGTCAGGTCGCCGAACATAATCACGTTCGATGCGGTTTTGATTGAGGTTCGCCGGGTCCGGCCCAGCCCGCTCGTCGGCAGTGAGATGGTAAACACGTCATTTCGGCCCAGGCCGAAGTTCCCGTCGTTCCAGCCATAAGAAGTGGACGCGAGGTTCGCACCCCAAAAGCCGGGATACGTGTCAGCAGGGCACTGGAAGACACCGTTTTTACGCGTGAGCGTGCCGGTGTTTTGAATCTGCCCAAAAGCGCTGGCATTTGCGGCATATTCCGTGATGTATTTCACACCCATCGTATTGGCGGCGATACCCGGCCAGCTCGGGGCGTTTGGCGCGATGGCCGGCGTATTGCTGTAGCCGGATGTCGGCAGCCACTCCTTGTTTGAATCGCAGTACATGGCAATGGGATTAAAAATCTGCCGCTGGTTGGCCAGACAGCGCGTCGAGAGCGCCGTTTCACGCGCAGCCTTAAGGGAGGGCAGCAGCAGGCCAATAAGCACCGCGATGATGGAAACAACCACCAGCAGTTCCACAATGGTGAAGCCCGAGACGGATGTTTTCCTGGCCCCCAGAACTGTGTGTGCGCTACGCATTGCAAGTCCTGAATTAAAGTAATTTATTAAATGTGAAAGGCCTCGGTAATTATGGCGATTCAGCAACCATTGATCAAGGAGCTTCTGGCTCGGAAATGTAAAAAATGCAAGAAATTCATTGATTTACGCTCACTCAGGTGATGCCCAGGTGAACTTTCAATCTTAATCCGTCAGTTGAAAGATCAAACCATCAGAGAGCCAAACCACATTCGCACTGCATTCCCCCCAAGCCCGACCCTCCCGAAACACCTTTACACTCTGGACTCTGGACACGGGACGCAGGACTCTATATCCCCGCCCTTCTCTACATTTTCCCTCTCACACACCTTTCCCGTAAAATACCCAGTCCCACTCTGACCAGACCCTAGACCCAGACCCCACACCCAGACCCTCCCCAAATGCTAAAACCCTCCGGTCGACTCATCGCCTCGCGCGCCCTCGCCAAAGCCGCAGTTGAATTCCCCGACATCACACCAGACTCCGTCAGCCCCAAGGGCGCGCCAGATCACGACCAGGACGGCCGCTTGGGCCTGCGCATCATCCGCACCGGATTGCGCCACTGGATCACCATCGAATATCTGCTGGACCACTGGCTTAAGCAGCCCCTGGAATCACTCGATCCCAAGCTCCAGGGCGTCCTGATGGCAGGCGGCGCACAGCTCCTCTACCTCCACGACCTGCCCACCCACTCCATCGTCGATGAATCCGTGAAACTCGCCGGCGAACTCGTCCGCCCCAGCGCCCGCGGCCTGGTCAACGCCGTACTCCGCAGGCTCTCTGAGGCCGTCGTCGAACGCTCAGACAAACCCTGGGTTCCCAAGGACAACACGCTTCCCACCCCCACCGGACACCTGGTTCTTAAAGAAAACTACCTCACGGAGCTGAGCCCCGCCATCCTTAAAACCGTCGTCGCCACCAGCACGCCGGAGATGGTTTTGACCACCTGGGAAAACGCCTTCGGCACGGCGCAAATGGTGGAGCTGGCCAAGCACTCGGTCAAAACCCCGCCGATCGTCATCGCCGTTGAGCCCGGCTTTGACACCACGCTTTCCGAGCCTGTGCTTGAGCCCGACTGGCTCCCTCACGCGCTCCCCGGCTTTGTCGTCTGGATGGGCCACCACGCCAAGATGAAAGACTTCCTCGCGGCGCACCCCTATCGCCGGGTGCAGGACCCAGCCTCCGCAACAGTGATCGAATCCACCCGCGGGCTCACGCCCAAAACCATCCTCGACGCCTGCGCAGGCCGCGGCACCAAAACCCGCCAGCTCGCCTGGCTTCACCCCGATGCCCTCGTGTACGGCGCTGAAACTGAAAGCGTCCGGCTCGAAAGCCTTCGCACCTCCGTCAAAACCATCCCCAACATCAAACCTCTCTGGTACGGCAACCTGGCCAAAACCGTCCAGCCCAACACCGTCGACCTCCTCGTGCTCGACGTCCCCTGCTCAAACTCCGGCGTCTTCGCACGCCGCATCGAAGCACGCTACCGGTACTCTCAAAAATCCATCGACCAGCTCAGTGAACTTCAGCGGAAAATCATCCGCGAACAAGCCCCCCTGCTGGCTCCCGGCGCGCACATCCTCTACAGCACCTGCAGCATCGACCAACGCGAAAACCAAGACCAGGCACGCTGGCTGGCCGACTTCCTCCGCGCAACGCTCATCAAGGAGCACACACTGCTGCCCGCAGGCGACACCACCACCTACCACGACGGCGGTTACCACGCCCTGCTCAAGCGCAACTGATCGCGATTCCGAAAAGCCTGATCAACCGCGCAGCACGCGCTCAGCCTCAAGCCAGATCTCCAGATCCTGGCCGGCGGGAGCGCCGCGCTTGACCCAGATCTCCTTGGCCTTGGCCGCAATCTGTTCGTGCGTCACATGCACTTCAGATTGCTCGGTCGCCGTCTCTGCACCCTTGGGCTCAGGCACCGCCGCCACAGCCGGTGCGGACACGCTCTTCACATCAATCTTGGTTGTCGTACGCTTCTTAGCCATCGCCGGTAACTCCTTTGAAATAAGACCAAAAGGTGAACCTGAATTTCGCATTGCAATTTTCATGCCCAAACTCAAGACATGAATCGGCAAACGTACAATGCGGTTTGAATAGGCCGTTCTTTTATTAATAACGGCCATTGAAAGCTGATAAATAGGAAATTCCCCCATATCAGCCTTCCAATTTGTCGCGCACACCTGACAAATACTTAAGCACACTGCCTGCGTGTTAAGCATTGCATCTAACTCACGACTTCATCGATACCTGCGATTCATGAAAACAAAGTGAAGCCTCAATCAATTTTGCTTAATATGCACTTGGTTTATTTGAAATCACCCATCATTCGTGATCGTTGGTTGTCCCAATTGCACCACTTTTATGCATCAACGATCCGATCACATTTAATCTTGAAGACAACCAATCCAAAACCAAAGCGATTGTCGACATAAAACTGGGCCGCAGCTCTGCCTCACTGCGACTTTTTTTCCTGTTGAATACTATAAAATACACGTATATACTCAGATCAACAGCCCCTTCTCATCTCTCACGGAGAAAAGCCATGATGCTTAAATCCGGCGACAAAATTCATGTCGTCCACCGTCAACTCTTTGAAAAAGACGCCCGCCGCCACTTCATCGGCGTGGTCGATGCCTGCGAAGGCTCGCTCGTCCGCGCTGCTGGCTTCCTCTACGCAGCGGACCGCAAGAGCAACAAATTCAAACCGCACCAGCCGGTCCGCACCCGGATCATTTCGTTGGATTCGGGAGTCATCGTCAACGTTCTGCCCGACAACGTGCGAATCGATCAAATCAAATACGAATACCCCACCACCGGCGAAGTAACCGTCACCGATGGAACATGGAGCATGGATCTCTCACACCTGTGAGGCGCTTCCGACCCGGGTGATCACACCTTCAAATCCCGAAGGGTGATCTGGCTTTCCCACGTCTTTAAATAGACCACCAGACGCCACTTGCCACCGTCGATAATCGCTCGCATCGGCCGTCGGCTCATCTGGTCTCCATTGACCAGACTGACGCTGTAGACCCAAAATTTCTCGCTCCCGGCGTCCTTCAGATCCTCGAAAATCCACCGATACCTCAACACGTTGCTGAAACTCAGTTCCGACTTCACGCACGGAAGCGACTCCATGCGATGAGCCATCTCCACACGCTCCCGAAGAATCGGAATCCTCAGGACTTTCGACTTCTCATTGAACTTCACCGCTTTGGGGTCAAATGTTGAATCGTGTGTCATCGTGGAGATGAACGAGATATCAAAGTACGGCCGCCCTCCGCCGCTTTGTACCTTCAAGTGCACACGTTCTTTGTCCGCAAGCTTGTCGAAAATCGCCGTGCGGATCGCTGTTAAATCGTCCAATGCGCCTCCCTTTCCGGCCTCTGCTTCAGGCGTAGCTATGCAACCCCGCCAGCAGCATGTTCACGCCCCAGTAGCACCAGAGCATCACAAAGAAGCCGATCACGCCCAGCCATGCCGTCGTCAGTCCGCGGTTTTTCACGCCAAAGCGCACGTGGATCACGATCAGATAGACGATCCAGGTGATCAGCGCCCAGGTTTCCTTGGGGTCCCAGGCCCACCACCGGCCCCAGGCATGGTCAGCCCAGTACGCGCCCAGCAAAATGCCTACGCCAAGGATGTAGAACGCAAGCTGAAACACCACCATCTGCGCATGGTCGATTTCCCTCAGCATGCCGGACTTTGCGCCCGGTGCGGGTTCATCTGCATCATCCTGACCGCCGGCCGAGCCGACCGTGGACCCGCCGCCGGCCACAGCCACCGGCGCTTCGCCAAGGCTGGTCTGCGCGTACCGGACAATTGCGCCGCCCTGGGTGTAATGCACCACCAGGTAGAAAATGCTCAACAGGAAGCCCAGGGCGATCAGCCCGTAGCTCACCAGCACCATGTTCACGTGGATGTACAGAATCCGGCTCGTCGCCAGGATGCCTGCCACCTGGCCCACATCCTTGGAAGGAATGTCCACCGTGTTGGCCACCAACAGTGTGCATGCGCCCAGCGCCGCCGCTGCGGCGCCAAAGAGCCACTGCTTGCGCAGCAGCATGATCGCCGTACCGACGACCACCGCCACCCAGGAGATGAAGATGTAACTCTCGTATTGGTTGTGGATCGGCCACCGGCCCGAAAGCCCCATGCGCACCAGGATGCACAGCGTATGGATGCTGATGCCCACAAACAACAGGCCGATGCCGGTGTTGATCAGCCATTTGCGTTGACCGGCGAACGACACCAGCAAAATCAGCGTGGCGAAAAGGTACGCCACATAACCGATCGTAAACCGCTGGGTCTTGTTGTAGTAGTACTCCAGCGACCGGTGAAAATCGCTCGGGTAGGTCTCGGGGTTCACCGCTTTGATCGCGCTGCTGAGCTTCGCCAGCGCGAGGTTCGCGCCCACCGAGTCCGCATCGCGCCACGACTTGCGCAGTTCTTCCACCGCCGCCACGATCGCCGCCGTCTTGATCGGCGAAATCTCCGGCGCCTTGCCCGTCATCGCCTTGGCTGAGCCCGGAGCCGTCAAGCTCGGCTCAATCACCTCCGCCAGGGACGTCCAGTACTGTCCGCCCGGTTCGGGGCTGATGAACATCATCATCGCTTCCGGCTGATCATAAGAGTTCGCCGCGATGCGCAGTTGCGTCAGCGCATTGGTCATCAAAATGTCCCGATCCATGTCGGCCAGCGTCGCCGCGGTCTGCTGGTTGGCCAGCATCCGGGGTTCCAGCCGACCCAGCTTCAGCCACTTTTCCCGTTCATCTTCATCGGCGATGTGCTTCACCAGTTCCCTGCGCAAGCCCAGCACATCGACATAGATCACAGGCTTGTCGAAGTAGTACGGCTTGTTGAGCAGGAAGTCCAGGTAAGTGAACGTCGGGTCGTACGTCGTGCCGTCGAGGTCTTTCCACCGCTCCTTGCCATAGACCCGGCTGAGGTATTCGCGCGCCACCGTGTCTACGATTTTCGCCCGGCCCGCATCAAACACCGCCAGTTTGCGAAACTCCGTAAGGTCCAGGTTCTTGGCGAACTGGTCATGCGTTGCCTTATCCAGGATCTTCGCATTTGAAGCCGTCCCGGCGGCATGCTCGGCGTGGTTATGCCCGTCGCCTCGTGCCTGCATCTGCTCCTGCAAATGCTTCTGCAGTTGCTCGGTGCTCCCCTGCCTGCCTTCGTTGGCATCCGGCTGGGCGTTGCCCGCAGGCGCATTGCGCACCTGGCCAAAGGCCATCGGAGCGGCGCACGCCACCACCAGCAACATCGCCATCATCCAAAACTTCACTGTATTCACGGTCTTAACCTCGTTACTTCGTTGACTTCTACAGTTGCGCGCGTGACACTTTAAGGCTCACCTCACCCGGGTTGTCTGGGTATCGGGTTGCCGGGAGCCTCCGACAGCCTGCCTGGAAACACATCACGCCGCCAGGCATCACGCCTTCGCCGCCAGCGAAGCCTTGATTTTGTCCCGTTGGCGGCGCAAAAGCCACGGTTTTATGTAAAACGCCCACGGAATCCCCAGCGCGATCAGCACCGCGCCGATGAAGATCACCTGGATCGCCACGTTGTTGCTGATGCCCACGATCGAGTACCGCTGCTGGTTGGCGAAAAGGCCTTGCTCGTTCTTGGCCCGGTTGTTGGGCGCGGTCTTGTCGCCCGGGTCCCACCCCGTCTGGCTCACCTTCAGCGTCCCCATTTTCACATACTGCGCCAGGGTTGTTGCAAACCCATACGCCTGAAATGTCTTCTGAAAGTCTCCAAACGGCGTCTTGGCGATGTAGGGATTATTCAGCCGCGTCTCTCCCGTGAAGGGTTCGTCGATCGGCACGCCTTTAAGGTCGATCGGCGTAAACGTCAGGTTGGAAACGTAATCCCTGGGAATGTCAGACCCCGCATACGCCTGCATCTCAAAGCTGTTGAGCTTCAGCGAAAACGGCAGCGTGTACGCCCTTCGGCTGAAGATCACGCCAACGCGCCCGACGCCCGGCGCATCAAACCACTCAGGCTTGTTCATCCCCGCCGCCATGTCCGGCTCCGGGTAGCGCATGTGAGACAGCCAGATCGTCCGTTGCGTTTTCTTGCCCGTCGCCGGGTCTGTGATTCCGATCGTCACCGGCACCAGCGCATGCAGCAGCGTTCCTTCTTCTTTGGGAATCCGGTGAGACTTGGTCGTCGTCGTCGGCTCCGCCACCTCGATGGCGTGCTGAAGCGTCTTCACCACATGCAGCCACCGGTCCTGACCGTTAGCGGTCCCGATGGGGAACGAAAGCTTGTCTGGCTTGCCCTGAAACGGCTTGGTGTCCGGCAAACGGACATTCAGCACCATGTCCGAAAGATCCTGCTGCTGGGCGATCAGCCGGAACTGCGCCTTGGTCGCATCCAGATACTGCAGCCGGATCGCGGGATTCGGCGCCACGCGCTTGCCCATCGGTCCCGCCGTCGGGTCATTGGGCGCGGGAATAAAATCCTGCGTGCGCTCGGGGTACCGGTGCATCGCAATGCGCTTGTATTCCTTCTCGCCGTCGTTGATCACCACCTGCGCCCGGGTGTCCGTCGCACCCTGATACCCGGGCGTCGCAAACGGCATGCCGTAGTCCCCCAGAGCCTCGATCTTGATCGTGTACCCGGTATCGCCGACCTTGATCGTCTGCCCTTCTTGAACGCTGTATACCTCGTAGAAATTCTTCCCGGGGATCTCCACCACCAGGCCATGCTGACCGGTGAACACCTGTGCCCAGTCTTTTTCGTATTGGGGAATGGGCTTATAGACGAATTCCACCGCCCACTTGGGCGCTTCCACCACCCGCTTGGACGGAATGCTGGAAATCAGCGCGAACACCTCGTCGGGTTCCACCTCGCTGCGTGTGCCCGGCGCGATGATCACCGCCGGGTTGGTGCTGTCCGGCACGGCCTCGCCCCGGGCCACCGCGTCCACCCAGGCGCTCTCCAGCGTGCCGTAGGCGATAAACCCATTGATGGAGACTTCCACGTTGGGCCCAAGCGCCTTGCCCACGCCCGGCGCATCGCCGATGGGAATGTAAAGGTCCGTCTTGCCAAGCGGATAGTCGTTGTATCGGGGCAGCGTCGGCAAATCGACCATCACCCGCTGCGTCGGTGTCAAAAAATAAAGCGCGGGTCGGGTGGCGTCGTAAAACCGATTCACCACTCCGCCGGGCCGGATGTCCTGGCGCCACAAGAGCGCATCGCCTTCCAGCTTGTTGGCGTTGTAGAAAATGCTTCCCAGGCTGATCAGCACGATCCCCACATGCACCGTCAAAACACCGATGTTCACAAACTTGAACTCGATCCGCCGGATCGTCGCCCAGACCATGTTCATCACAAACAGGCTCAAAATCACCTTCAGCGGCCACCAGCCGTAAAACTCCTGCTCCGTCATCTCAAAAAACGGCAGCCGGTAGATCACCGTCGCCTGGTTCAGCTTGTACCAGTCCGACCCGTGGATCATCACCACGCCCTGCCACCCCAGCGCCAGCGCCGCCAGGCTCGCCAGGATCAACCCCGTCAGCGCCACAAACCAACGGGCCGTCCTCGTCGGAAAACTCGCCGCTCCCAGCTTGCCCGTCAGCACCTTGTACCCAAGCACCGCCGCCAGCACCGGGCCCAAAAACGCGCACACCGCGCCCGTTCCCAGCTTCGCCAGATACCCCAGCGGCACACTCGCAATCAACCCGTACAACGCCACCATCACCAGCAGAATCACCGCCAGCGTCACCGAGCTGAACGCGCGCGTGAGCCATCGAATCGGCCCCGGAAGGGCCATGTCCTGTTGCTTGATCCGTTCGTATTTAACACTCAAAGAACCACTTCCTCATGCAAGGGCCGCCAAAAACGATCACGCAGTTTATCCATTGGACGCACCCATCGCGCCCTCTAACTCCCCAAAGAGACGATCTGACCTATGGCGATTTGTCGCACAACCCAAACCCTCTGCTAACAACAATGGCAATCAGGGCTTACATCCAACCCCATCCCGGCCCCGGCCCCCTGCCATGAAATACCACAAGTTCCGCGCTTTGAGATATCCACCGAAAAGTTGCTGACCACTGGCAAATTCAAGTCTGCGTTACTAAAATATTTGCCGCAATATTATTAGAAAAATTAATGCAGGAGTATAACGAATGTCCGCTGGTTCCCCCCTCCTCCCCTCCCCCAAGCCCACTCACGAACTACCCGCAGCTGTTGTCCGTTTCGCCGGTGACTCCGGCGACGGTATGCAGATGGCAGGCACCCAGTTCACCGACACCTCCGCCATCATCGGCAACGACATTGCCACCTTCCCGGACTTCCCGGCTGAAATCCGCGCCCCAGCGGGCACCGTCGCCGGCGTCTCCGGCTTCCAGATCAACTTCTCCTCAAACGACATCCACACCCCCGGCGATGAAGTCAACGCACTCATCGCCATGAACCCGGCAGCCTTCAAGGCCCACATCGCCGACGTTCAGGCAGGCGGCATCGTCGTCGTCAACGAATCCGAATTCGACAAGGTCAGCCTCCGCAAAGCCGGCTATCCCGAAGGCTACAACCCCATCACCGACGAGAAGTACCTCGCCCGCTACAAGATCGTCCCCATCCCGATCACCCGCCTCAACAACGAAGCGCTCGCCTCCACCGGCCTGGGCGCCAAAGACGCCGAACGCTGCAAGAACATGTACGCCCTGGGCGTCATCTACTGGCTCTACGACCGGCCCC
>CAZIWA010000076.1:0-26524 GCA_964542875.1 uncultured Phycisphaeraceae bacterium | reverse complement strand
ATCCGCTCTTCCATCCTCTTAATCATCTTCAATCCTCTTAATCCCAGTCAAAAATTCCGCTCTCCCTCTTCTCACCCCAACCTCGCCTCCGCCACCGTCTCCACCACCACATCCAGCATCCGCCCCAGCACATCATGCGCCATCCCCGGCGCCGGCATCAGCACCAGCACATCCCCCAGCGGCCGGATGATCAATCCCTTGGCCCGCATCCGCATGCACACCATCGCCCCCGTCCGCTTGGCGAAGTCAAATGGCTCGCGCGCGCCCCGGTTCATCCCAAGCTCGATCCCCACCATCACCCCGCGCTGCCGCACATCGATCACATGCCCAAACCGCTCCGCATCGCGCAGCACCGTCAGCCGGTCTGCGATCATCCTCGCCGACACCCGTGAATGCGCGATCATCCCGGACGATTCAATCAAATCGATCGTCGCATTCGCCGCCGCCGCGGCAAGCGGGTTCCCCGTGTACGTATGCCCGTGAAACAGCGTCTTGCGCTCAGACAGTTCCCCCGCGAACGCCCCTTCCACCTCGTCCGTCGCCAGTGTCGCCGCAAGCGGCAGATACCCGCCGGTGATCCCCTTGGCCACGCACAGGATGTCAGGCGTTACGCCATCTTGCTCGCACGCAAAAAGCGTCCCCGTGCGCCCAAACCCCACCGCCACCTCATCGGCGATCAGCAGCACCCCGTACTTGCGCGCCAGGTCTGCCACCGCTTTCACAAACCCGGCCGGCTGGCACACCATGCCCGCCGCGCCTTGCATCACCGGTTCGATCACCACCGCCGCCGTCGTCTCCGCGTGTTCTGCCAGCATCTTTTCAAACGCCGCCAGGCACCGCTTCATCAGCGCATCGTTCAGCGGCTTGCTTTCGCTGGGCCACATGTGTCCCGCGCCCATCCCCGGCTTGTACAGCGCCCAGTCCTCTTCCCCCGCGCGTACCGGGTCCGGCACCGGCGCCGACATCACCGGAAACACCATCGATAAAAACGGTTTATGAAACAGTTCGCTGTACCCCACGCTCATCGCGCCCACCGTATCCCCGTGATACGCCCCCGCCAGCCCGATGAACCCCGTCTTCTTAGCCTTCCCCTTGTGGTGCCAATACCCCGCCGCCATCTTGAAGGCCACCTCCACCGCCGTCGCCCCGGAGTCCGAATAAAACACCTTATTGAGCCGCTTCCCAACTCCGAACGGCACAGCACAACCCGATGCCGTGTTGTGTCCCGGCCTCACGCCCTCGCCATTGCCTGTCTTGCATCCGCTTCCTCCCGGCGCGATCCTCACCAGCCGCTGCGCCAATTCGATCGAAGGCACATTCCCCAGCCCCAGCAATGTGGAATGCGCAATCTTCCCTAGCTGCGCGACAATCGCCCGGTCGATCTCCGGCACCCGATGCCCCAGCACATTGCACCACAGGCTGGAAACCCCGTCGATGTACCTTCGCCCCTCGGTATCGATCAGGTACGCCCCTTCCCCGGCCTCGATCACAAGCTGCTCGTTCTCGCGCCACTGCTTCATGGGCGTAAACGGATGCCAAACATGCGCTTTGTCCAGTTCAATCAACCGCTTCGTATCGCTCATGGGATAAGGTCTGGGGTTTTAGGAGGTTCCAGGGCCAGGGCAAAACGCCAATTCTAATGAAAACCACCCACCCGCACGGAAAAAGCATCAAAAAATTCCAAACCCCACGCAGCTAAAATCCCCCCGCACCACACATTTAATCCCCAATCCGCTTAATCAGGGTCAAAAAAACACATCCCGCCCCCGCCCGCCGAAAACCAAGCATGTAGATCTTAATTCATCTTGTAAATCATGTAATAAATCCGATCTTCTTATCCCCTTAACCCCAGCCAAAAATTCCGTACCTACCCCCTCTAAAATCCCTCTGCCCAGACCCCAGACCCCGCCCCCCAGACCCTTCTTCCTAAAGCTGCCCCTGCCAGTTCGCCGGGCAAAGCAGCACAGGCAGGTCAGACATCCGGATCAGGTTCCCCGGCACGTCCCCGGCGATCAGCCGTTTAAATACGCCTTTGCCCGTCAATCCCAGGATGATCATCGTGCATCCCCGGCTCTTGGCGGTGTTCAAAATCGCCTTGGGAATGTCATCCGCAAACAGCATGACGCCCTCCGCGTGCACGCCGGCCTTCACCAGGCTGTCGGTCATCAGTTTCAGCGTCTGTTCGCCGCGCTGCCGTGCTTCCGACTCATTTTCATCGTCATCCGTGAACTGCGCCACATGCGCCACAATCACATCGCCATCCAGCCTTCGCGCCAGATCCGCGATGGGATTCGTCAACTTCTCCGCGGCCCAGGGTGAGCTGACCGCTATCAATAGCTTGCTTTTTGCCAAGGCTGTCTCCACGGCTCCACAAAAGAACATGCCTAATATATACGAAACCGCTCCCGCCGTGGACAACCTCCACCCCGGCTCCGGTCCCCTCTCTCTTTGGGAGAGGGTTAGGGTGAGTGCCGCCAACCAATGCCCTCACACAACCGACCCCCGCCTCCCCCTCCGACCAGACCCTGGACCCCAGACCCGAGACCCTTTCCCTCCTGAACCCAAATGCCCCACCCCACCCCCGCCACACTCGCCCAGCTCAAATCCTCCGGCTACCGCTACCGCACCGTCAAGCAGGAGATGCGCGAAAACCTCATCACCCGCCTCCAGGCAGGCGGCGAACTCTTCCCCGGCATCGTCGGCTATCAAAAATCCGTCGTGCCCGATGTCATCGCCGCCGTCCTCTCCCGTCACGACATGCTCTTCCTGGGCCTCCGCGGCCAGGCTAAAACCCAGATGATCCGCATGCTCCCGGGCCTGCTGGACGAATGGGTTCCCATCGTCGCCGACGCCCACATCCCCGACGACCCCCTCGCCCCCGCCACCACCCACGCCAAGCGCATCATCGCCGAGCAGGCCGGCGACACACCCATCAAATGGCTCCACCGCTCCGAGCGCTACAACGAAAAACTCGCCACCCCCGACGTCAGCATCGGCGACCTCATCGGCGAAGTCGACATCATCAAGCACGCGCAAGGCCGCCTCCTCTCCGACGAGGAAACCATGCACTTTGGCCTCATCCCCCGCACCAACCGCGGCATCTTCGCCATCAATGAACTCCCCGACCTCGCCCCCCGCATCCAGGTCGGCCTCTTCAACGTCCTCGAAGAACGCGACTTCCAGATCCGCGGCTACCCCGTCCGCATGAAGCTCGACATGTGCCTCGTCTTCTCCGCCAACCCCGAAGACTACACAAACCGAGGCCGCATCGTCACCCCCCTCAAAGACCGCATCGGCTCCGTCATCCGCACCCACTACCCCGCCACCCTCGCCCAGGCCATGTCCGTCTCCGGCTCCCGCGCCTTCCTGGACCGCTCCGCCACGGGCACAAGCGAAAAATCCCTCGTCCGCCTCCCTCCCATCATGCACCAGATCGTCGAGGCCTTCATCGCCAAGGCCCGCACCAGCCCCCACATCAACCAGTCCTCGGGCGTCAGCGTCCGTGCCAGCATCACCTGCCTGGAAAACCTCATCTCCAGCGCCGAACACCGCGCACTCATCAACAGCGAAACCTCTGTCATGCCCCGCGCCTCTGACCTCCCCCACCTCGTCGCCGGCGCACGCGGCAAAATCGAACTCATGCTCGGCGAAGACGGCCAGGGCACCGAAGACAAACTCATCCTCGCCATGATCGGCGAATCCGTGAAAGACACCCTCGCCCCCTACGCCGACCCCGACGAATTCGACCACATCGCCCAACAGTTCAAATCCGGCCTCACCCTCGTCGTCGGCGACGAAGTCCCCGCCGCCGAACTCATCGCCGGCTTCAAACATGTCGACGGTCTCCTGGAAGCCGCCGCAGACCTCGCCCAACGCCTCTCCATGGACGTCCGCGACCTCCAATCCATGGCCTGTGTCGGCGAACTCCTCCTGGAATTCCTCTACGTCCACAACCGCCTCAGCAAACAATCCTCCGGCCCCGGTTCCGGCAGCTACAAAGGCTAAACGCCCCCCAACCCACCTCAAACCCAAAACACGTTAGCCCGACGTGCAAACGAGGGTCTTCGGGCGCCAGCCCGACCTCCCGCTCAACCCACAAAAACCACTCGCCACCATCACTGCCGAACCAATCCGGATGACACGCACACCCCCAGCAGTGCTGTGTCTTGCATGCGCCAACAATAAACCCACCAACCCACCTCAAACCCAAAACACGTTAGCCCGTCGTGCAAACGAGGGTATTCGGGTGTCAGCCCGACCTCCCGCTCAACCCACAAAAACCACTCGCCACCATTACTGCCGAACCAATCTGGATGACACGCACACCCCCAGCAGTGCTGTGTCTTGCGCACACCACCTAATCAACCACTACACTATCCTTCGATTCAGAATCACTACCTCTGTGGCTCTGACATGCATTCCCGATTATCCTTAAAATCACATGACTTAACCGTATCCATTCCTCGGCTTAGCACGTCTCCTGCTCACGCTACCTTCAACATCCCAGTCTCTCCCGTAGGCCCAATGAGAAACACCTCTTGCAAAGAGTGACTCAAATCCATGAACAATGCCGATCAGATCGCTGAAATCCGCCCTTCCCTCCGAGAGGTCATTGCCGGCGCCCCCAAAACCTGCGTCACTTTTGAAGTCGATTCTTCCCCTTCAAAATGGCTCCAGGTCGTTAACCGCACCGTTAACGCGGCATACCCGCACTCCGACCCTCCGATGAACAAAGTTGAGAACCTCTCCCCCAGGCTTCTCCCCACCCGCATCGACAGTTGGAAGCCAGGAGAATGGGTCACGATTGAATTTCCCGAATTCGACGCCACCGCCATGGCACATTGGATTGATGCCTACTTCGTCCAGATCCTCGATTGTCCCTTCGGCGAATATCATCTAAACGACGAATTCATCACACTCTAATCAACCGCTATAACTTATTCATGGCATCTTCAGTCTACATCACCCGACCGACGCCTAGCGTCGAATAATTCTTTTTGGGGTTCTCTCTGCCACCCCGAAACCATAATTTCTCGTAAAACTCTTTCTCTAAAACCTCAGCCTTTACCTGCTTTATTACCGATATTCCATGGTGCCATGGAGTCATGCCGCGGGTTAGCTATACGTTCCGCTTCCGCCAATTTCTTGTACTTTTGCTTCAACGCATTAAGAAGTTTCATGCTTTCCTCCGGGGTCATTTTCCGGTACGGAGCCACCCGGTCTCTATTGAAATGCTCAACCTCTTCCGCATCCTGATTTTCAATCTTCTGCCATTGGAAATAGGACTTCCACGCCTTCGCCATGCGTGTTGAGATGTCATAATCAACGGTCTGCTGTGAATCGTACCGGCCGCGGTTCTTCCAAAACCAATTTAGGGATGCCAGCAAATGCTTCTTGGTCGGTGTAGGCAAAAGCTTGGCGTCATGAATCACGAGGTCTTGCTCAAGCACCTTCAAAAATTGATCCAGCGCCAGGACGTCCAACGGCGGAGGCGCCGCTGCGTTAATATTCATTTGAGCGCCAAAAGGCAGGCAATCCAGTGCTTGCTGCAGACGCATGAGCAACGCTTCCATCAAAGGCCCCTTCCCCGCACGCACTACAATTGCCAGCCATTGCGGGGCATCGGCGGTGGAAGTGGTGTCCAGCACCAGTTCCATCCATCCACGCTTGTCGGAACCCAGCGTCACCGTCGCCACATATCGGGGCAAATGAATGTGCTTGGCGAAACGCTGGAATTCTTTGTCGGAGAGCCCCTGCGGACTGTTGAGAGCAGCCACATAGTCGTGGTTCTTCCAAATCCGATACTTTAAGACAGGCGGCGTGTTAAGGGCGTGCTCCTCATCAATGATGTTGAGCTTCCCGGCGGCCTGATCCAAAAGATCAGTCGCCGGAAACGCCAGCGTCCCTACCGCCAAACGCCGAAGCTGCGCCAGGGTAATCCGTATTTTCGGGTACGTCGGCACCAACAGATGCTGCGCCGACCACTCCTCATAGTCTTTTTTCTCAGGCTTCTCATCAGAAGAGAATTGCCGCTTGCGCTTGATATGGCTTGCACTGGGAATGTAGAGCCCGAGTTCTTTGGTCGTAAATAATGGCGCACTCCGGTAAGGCCCGATCCGATCATCATGAAGGTAGAGTTCCGTCATATCGATGCTCTGATCCTCAAAGCCCTGTCGGCGCGATTGCTGGGTCGGAGCCTGGCGTTGTGTACGCACTTTCATACCCGCCAGTGTGACCGAGTGAAGAAGATCTTTTGTGTCTTTGCCGCCCGCCTGCTCTGCTCTTTCCGCCGCATCAAGCGGGGTCTCTTTGCTGAGCACCAGGATCGCCGGCAGCCCCGATGCCACCGCGGCATGGACCAGCGCTTGTCCGTGGGCAGCATTCTGCAGTTCCACCAGGTAAGGCCATGCGCCTGCCGCATGCACTGCGGCACACATTTGATTGATGTCCAAACCCGTTGTGGAAGTAGTCCGGCTGGGAATCATCCGATGACGTGCCGCAGTATGAGTGATTTCAACCGTGCTCAGCGGACGTACGTTATCCAGATACGCAGCACGATGAAGCGCGCACCACACAGAGACAGTGGCGCAAGCGCCGATCCGATTGTCCTGCTGCTGAAACGCAAGGCCCTCCACCGTCAGGTCCAGTCCCATCAGATGGGCAGTGTATGGCCGGATGTTGGTCATCACCCGTTTCTGGCCGGCATCTTTTTCGGACAACTGTTCAGGAAGACTGCGAAGCACCGTCCGCCCCACGGGCGTACTCCCCAGCGGACGGATAACCGTAAAACCCAGGTAGTGGTCAGCGCAAAAAACTGCAAGATTATGGCGCTGCATTGCAAGTGTGAGAGCCTGCCCATCGGATTTGCGCGCCGCAACCCAGAACTTGCCAAGCCTGTCCTCAACTTCACTTTTGGGTAGTGAAAAAAAGTGTATCCGCGCGCAATGGTTCACCGGCGCGCTGTGGCTCATCGCATGGAAACCGCTGAAGTCTTCCATGAAGTCACGGTCGATGTAGTGCTTTTCCAGGACGATCGATCGTGCATTCCCGTATCCCTCCGAGTCGAACTCTTTGTTGTCAAAGAGATGGTCGCGCACATATTCAAGTTGATCCAGACTCCCCTCGGTGTTTCTTCGGGTCGTGCCGATCAGTGCTTTGAAAAGGTCATTTTTTTCCTGCCACTCTTTAAGCGGTTTGAAATGGCTCAAGAGTGAATCAGTGCGTCGGAGGTCCTGGAAAATGATGAGAGGATCAGTTGACATGTTGACAAGAATTCCCGGGGTGCTGTTGACTTGTCTGAACTTTTATGCCGCCGCTGACACAAAAAAATTCAATGACTGAGCATTGAATTCCATGAATTTAATCGGATTAAAAATCAATCCCCGGAGAAACATGGCGGTCCTTGGAATTGTGGTGATAAAACAACCCCGCCCCGCTTTTGGCGGGGCGGGGAATATGGGGCTTGTTTCAATACTGCGTGCGAGCGTTGATCTGTTTGCTCAAGGCGGCTGCACTTATTTGCTCGCCCTTTTCTTCCGCATCCAGCATCGCGTTCACTTCGTTGCGCCGGCGTGCCGAGAATTCCTGGTGCGCCTTTGAAGCCGGCTTGCTCATCATCTTCTTTAGTTTCTTGAGCGTTTTTCGGTCTTCAAGTGTCAATTGAATCATGGTCTTTTTACCTGTGACTTGGTTGTCGGAGGGCTTGCCAAACCCTGCCTCTGAAAAACAATAATGAGATTCAAGGTACACAATTTAAGCCGGAATCGGCTTCCAGCTTAACGGTCGGTGTTATGCATCTCAGTCTGTTATTCGATCCCGGAACGACAGACTTGCGAACTTACATCAAGTTGAGGTTTCTTATCAAACCCTCGCTCTAGGTAAGTCAAGCCGAACATTAGACCTGATTGAATGAAGGTTGTCAAGACTCGCTCCTTTAAAAAGCATCACGTCATGTTTGGATTCTATGGCTTGCGATATCGCAAAGCAATGAAAAAACACTTGAAAATCCGATAAAAATCAAAAATCCCGACCCACGAAAAATGCGGAATGTCAAGGGCTGCGACTTTTTTTCCTGCTTAATTTGCAGCATATCGGGCAGGGGCTTTAAATCACATTGAATAGAAATTTAAAACATACATCCCAAAGCACCACCAAGCCGTTTTCAATGGTTTGGAAAACACATGGAGGATATAACCATAAACCATGACTTCCAGTCACCTTGATATATGATTTATCTGCATTTCCTTGATGCCGTGCATACCTCATTCACCCAGGCAATATGCCTCTCAACCGCACCTGCTAATCATCGACTGGAGTAAAAAACCCCCTCACCTCCCCCAGGCCTCCACCCACTTCCACCACGCCCCATACGCCCGCGTCCGCACCTCCTCCATCAGCTTCTCATCCACCGCCAGGTCCGGCTCCGCCATCATCATCGCCTGCATATAGCACGCCTCCAGCGGAAGGCTCGTCGGGTCCGGGCGGCACCACGTCGTCCACAGCATCCCAGCCGCCCCATGATCCCGGCAGTGCTTCGTGAACGCGCTCATGCTCCGCGGATGAAACCACGACCCGCCCCACACTTCCCAACCCTTGGAGACAAAATACTCCACGCTCCGGAAATCCTCCGTGTCGTAGTAGTGCCAATCCGTAATCACCAGGTCCTTGGGCAGCATGTCCACCGCGTTGTAGATCTCCCCTTCCAACCCGTTGTTGTTCAGCGATGAATAAGCAAGCGGCGTGATCATGTCCCCCCACATGATCGACCTGCACGCAGGAGAATGCTTCTTCACCACCGCGTTGATTTCATTCACATCATGCGCAAACACTTCATGCGACTTCCCAAACGCCTTGCACCGTTCGCACACGCCCACAAACGGCTGCTTTCGCCCGTGGAACTGCACTTCATCATGCCCTTGATGAAAGTACTTGGGTTCAAAGATCTCCATCAGCTCACGCACCTGGTCCGCCACGATCGCCCGCACCCGCGGATGCGTCGGGCAGTACGCCTGCGGTTCGCCGGGCACCTCCCGCAGTTCCGGGTACACCTTCGTCAGGTTCGTTTCATATTGATGCCCGAACAGATTCTGCTGCGGGATCATCTCCAGCCCCATCGCCCGTCCGCGCGCCACCAGCCACTTGGCGTCGTCATGCGAAAGCGACCAATCCTCCGCCAACTCCGGATGGCTCTTAAACGCCAGCCCTTTGTTGAACTCCATCACCACCGTGTTGTATCCGTTCGCGGCGATCAGATTCTCCAGCACCCACGCCAGCTTTTCCTTCGTCACCCCCGCCGCCGACTGCTGGCTCAAAATCAAATGCGCCCCGCGCACCTTAAACGGCGAGCGCTTCATGTCCACTGCTCCCGCCGCACCCTCCGCCTTGGCCAGCACCTTCACCGTCGACGTCGTCACCGCAAAAGGCGACTTATCGATCCGATGATGAAACCCCGCCTCCAGCGTCGCCACCCCGGCGGGCAGCGTCCCCGCGCCCACGCCCGCTTCAAACGTCGCTCCCGTACCCGGCTTGCCATGCTTCAGCGGCCCCGTCAGGCTCAAGCCTTCACCCAGCGCCAGCCGCACCGTCGTCTCATCCGTCAGCGGCACCGGCGACCCGCAACAGCTCTTGGCCATCCGCAGCGCCTTCTTCAATTCCGGCGCCATCTCCGCCCGCGATGCCGCCACTCGAATCCCTTGCCCCGCCCCATACACCGCGTCATCCGTCGTCAGCCCCACCAGGTAGTCCTCCGTCAGCGAGTCCACGCCCGCCACGCCATCCAGCACATACAGCCAATACGTAAACTCAAACGACTCGCCCGGCGCCAGCGTCTTCACATCCGTGTACGCCCCGCGCCAGTTGTCACCCATCTGATAGAGAAACGAAAACTTCTCCCAGCTTCCATCAGGGATCACCAGCACGGTTTCCTTCTGGTCCATGTCGCACACCGCGGTCATCGCCCCCTTGGCGCTCAACTGGTTCCCATGCATCTGCCCGTAAGGCGTCGCATGAATCTTCCTGCTCGGCTCCCGGCCCGTCAGGTCCACCCAATGAGTCGCCACCGCTTTGCGTTTGCAAAGCGGACCAAACCCCCAGTTCTGAAAAGTCTCAAATTGAAAGCGTTCCGTAACACTTTCAGTTCCTGATCCATTTTTCACTCCAAGAGTCACTCCCATGACGGGTTCGTGTTCGCCCAACACATACCTCTTGTAGCTCGTCACTCCATGCGTGGTGATCTCCATCTCCACGGACCGCTTGTCATGCCGAGTCACCGTCGCTTCTTTGCCGAACATGTCTCGCTGAAACAAATGCAGCATCCCGCCCAGCGGGTCCACCGCCTTACCCACCTTCAACCATCCTTGAAATGGCACCGGCCCCACATGGTTAAACCCGCTCCGGACAAGACTTATCTCCGAAATCGCCCCATTCTTTTCATTACTCAGGCAAACCTTCAAAACGTCATTCTTCAGTGTGAATTGCTCTGCCATGGCCATCACTCCAGGTATAAAAACCGTCTTTTGGTCTGACCCGCCACGAATCTTATCAATTTCCCCATTCCATATATCATCCCGCCCTTTCACAAACTGAAAAACCCTTAATGACGATATCTCCACTCGGCATTACAAGCGCTTCAAAAGCCCACCGCAAAAGCGTTTTGTCTCGAATACAACACATGTAAACCCCTAAATCGCATTGACGCCACACAATGTCCAGCTAAACTAATGTCTACTAAATTGGTCGTTATTAATCGCCAATGACATTCACCCAGAAGTGACACCGAAATGAAACTCATGGACACCGATCTCCCGCCCCTGGCCCGCGCAAAACGCAGGCCGCTTCCTCCCATCGAGGACGCAGCACCCCTGCCAACGTTCTCTCAACCTGTGGAACAACCTACGCTTACACCTGTTTCGCCGTTTCAGATCAACCTCACCCAGCAAGACCCCACCCGGCTCACCCCGGAAGTCATTCGCGACCAGCTCGCCCGAAATCTCGTGCTCGCCCGCGTCGCTCTGGGCGTCACTCAGGACCAGCTCGCCGAGCGCTCCGGCGTCTCCCGCGCCGCCATCGCACAGATCGAAGCCGGCGCATCCGACTGCCGCTTGAATACCCTCACCGAGCTCGCCAGCGCGCTTAAGATCAGCCCTGTGCTGCTTTTACTGCGCCCTGTCGACCTCAACGCCGTCGCCCAGTACGTGCAGACCAACAAGGTTCAGCAGATCCTCAGCCAGCTCTCCGCTGCCGACATCCAACAGATGCACCGCCTGCGCGAAACCGGCCTGCAGAAGAACCTGAATCGGATCGTGCACACCGGCGTCGCCGCTGCGGAAGCCGCCGGCTTCCTCTCACCCGGCGCTCAGGTCGGCGCAGCCATCGGCAGCGTCATCCAGCCCGGCGCCGGCACCGCCATCGGCGCCCTCTACGGCCTGATCCTCGGCGATCTCTCCAACGCCTCGCGCCAACACTCCTTCCAGGCCGGCGAAGGCATCTAAAAACCTCTTTTCATCCCAATCACACACAAAACAGGCCCGCAAGGGCCTGTTTTCGTTACACTCTCCCTATCCGTACCCAACGCTCAAAAGGGCTTGAATCCATGCAGTTAACGCACCAGCAACTCCACGCATACGCCCTGGGCCTCGCCTCCAGCAGCACCGTCGAAAACGGTTGGCGGCCCCTGCGCATTCCCGCAGGCATGGTCAGCCTCTACGAGCGCACCGAAGCCTTCAAAACCCGTATGAACTGCCCTGCCGCCGTACGCATCCGCTTCAATTCCAACACCCAATCCATCAAAATATCCCTCCGTTTCGGCGCCCGCGCCCGCGAACACTTCAAATCCGCACTCATTGTCGATTCCGCAGCCCCCATGGGCTTTGGCCCTGACGAATACGCCCCCACCTGGTCAGGCGAAATCTTCCAGCAAAAGCACGCCGTTCCCCGCACATTCGACATCTGGCTCCCCCACATGGCCCAGACGGATATCCTCTCCCTGGAGCTCACCGACGGCGCATCCCTCGCCCCCGCCCCTGCCTTGAATCTCCGCTGGCTCGCCTACGGCGATTCCATCACCCAGGGCATGACGTCCAAACTCCCCACCGAAACCGCCATCGCCCGCACCGCCATCGCCCTCCATGCCAACGTCCTGAACCTCGGCATCGGCGGCGCAGACCTCGATCACGAACTCCATCAAACCATCCCCCCCGAAGCCTACGACATCGTCACCATCGCCTACGGCACTAACGACTACGCCCACAACATCACTCCCGAAACCTACGCCTCCCGCGCTCGCCTGCTCATCGCCGGGCTTGCCCAAAAACAGCCCAAGCCCTCTATTTTCCTCCTCACGCCGCTCACCTGGGTCGGCCAAACCGGGCTCAATAAAGCCGGCCACACCCTTGCCGACATGCGCCGCGCCTTGGCCCCCATCCCTGATGAGTTCCCGCAAGTCACGCTCATTGCAGGGGATGCCCTCATCCCCGATGACGAAAAGTACTTCGTCGATAAAGTCCACCCCAACGCCGAAGGCTTCGCCCTCTACGCCGACAAACTCATCAAAACCCTCGCTCCTTGAAATCAAAGCCATCGCTGCCCACCGGCTCATCCCCCGGCTGGCCCGGCCCCGGAGGCCTGCCTGTAAACCGCACATGGCCCCACATCGCTGGCCAGATTGCGGCTTCCGAAGGCGCATCAGACACAATCGCCGTCGCTTTGTTGGCCCAATAGACCCGCCGCAGCACCTCTCGCCCCTGCGGCCCGCTCTCCAGCACGCCCCAATCCATCCGCAACGTCATCCCTTCCACCGGCTTAAGACCAATCTCCTTCAGCGGGATCATCGCGCTAAACACATACCCCTTCTCCCGCCCGCCCCTGGCTTCCTGCAGCACCGCCTTGAATCCTTCCGCCCGGCTCACTTGATCAAACCTCAGCTCCGAAAGCGGCGATTCCACCCGCCATCCCTCTCCCACCATTCCATTAATCCCCACCGGACGATAAACCACCGCCACCGGCCCCTCCTTGGTCACTGTCATCAGCACCCGCATGTCCCCCTTCACGGGCGCCTGCCTCTCCTCCGGCGCATCGGGGTCCACTCCGATCTGTAGATCCACGCATGCCCCCGTCTTAAACAGCATGTCCCAATCTTGCCCGGTGTTGATCATCGGCCCCGCGCCTCGCACCTCGTATCGCAAAAACAGCGCCTTATCCGTATAAGCCATGCTCAGCGAAATATCTTTGTCCTTCCCGATGCTCGCGCTCGTGAATCCCCAGCCCTCAGGCCCGGCATCCAGCGCCGGCGCACCCGACAACTTTGGGCAGTCCATCGTCATCGGCTCCTTGGCCAACTGCGCCTTCTTCTGCCCGCGATCCCACGCATTGGCCTTGCTCACCAGTTCAGGCGACACCTTCATCTCGCCGCTCATCCGCCTAAACCCATCCAGCCCCAGCACTTCCACCACGCTCGCATGCAAATGCCCTGCAACCGCGTAATAACGCCCATCCTCAAGCGACTTCCCCAAGTACCCCTGAAAGTGTTCCTGCCCCACCGTCACATCATCCAGATTCAGCCCGCGCGATGCTTCATCCATGCTCCATGGCCGCTTTCCCGGCGCACGCATATCCTTGAAAACCTGCCCCGCCAATAACCCATCCGCGGTCCACACGTTCCACGTCCCCACATTGCTGGAGGCCACCAGAAACTCCCCCAGATCGCCCTTGGGTTCCGTCTCATGCCCCACCCAGGAAAACTCAGACACCACCTGTGACGGCGACCACGGACCGGCCTTATAAAGCGAATGCACCCCCGCCCCTTCCGTGGGGTACGTCCAAAGCGTCTTGCCCTCGGGCGTCACGCATGTCTGGCTCCCTTTGCTGCCGATCGCCGCGAAATTCCCATTCTCCAGCCGCATCACGCCAACCCCTGAAAACCCCTTGGCATCGCCAATCGGAAACCGCTCCGGCTGATACATCGGCGTGCCATTGGGATAAAACCCCGTCACCTGGTAACGCACTTCGCCTGACTGCGCGCAAAGGTCACGTCCGAAATTGGCGATCCCCGCAGGCCGCACGCCCTCGGGCACATCGGTAAACGTCACCTCACCGGCGTCCACTTGTCCGTTTCCGTTGATATCCATCCACAAAAACCGGGTGTTTTTTAAAATCGCCCGCCCAATCGCCTTGCGCACCGCCGGGCCGGCCAGTCCGGGAAACTTCTCAGAATCCCCCATCGCCGCAACCATCCGCGCCTTCTGGTTTTCCAGCAGGTACACCGCCCCGACGGGCATTTCCGGCAGGCTTCCTTCGGGCCGATTCACCAGATACACCCGCCCATTCAAATGCACCGGCAGTTCGCCCGGCAAAGCGCCTTCCCAGGTCCAGCTTTTAAGCTGCGTCCTGCCTGTCTTCCAATCAAGTGAAAACTCAAGCGGGCCGTAGAAAAGCCGGGCTTTATCCCATGGATCCAGCACCCCGCCGCCGCCGTATTGGGTCGGCCCCAGAACCTCTTTGATCAGTTTCCCGCCGGCGTCCCATTGTGTCACCCGCTTGGGCCACATATTGGCCTCCGCAGCCCAAACATGCCCTTGCAAATCCACCGCGATGGATGTGACGTTCTTCATCGCCTGGGCATCCCACGGCCCGACTTTTCTCCCGCCTTCTTTACCAATCGAGCCAGTCGGTTTCCCGGCTGCGTCATACACCTGAATGTTCTGCCGCATTCCCTTATCAAAGCAGTAGATATTTCCGCTGCCATCCACCGCCAGCGCGCCAGGTGTACCGGGATCCTCAACGAGCACCTTCGCCTCGCCCGTCACCGGATCAACACGCACGATCTTCCCATTCGAAACCGCGATCAATGCCCCCTTGGCGTCCAAGGCAATCTGCCCCGGCCTGGCCAGGTGAAACGCACGCAGCAGCTTGCCGGTCGTCGCCTCATAAGCCTCAATCCGCTCAAACTTTGAGGCGTCAATCGCTGGTTCCCCGCCCAGATAGCTCAGCACGGCAACGCCAAACACCCGGCAGCGTGTCGGGTCCAGCTCCATCGCGCCCATGTCGGCCCGCAGGCCATAAGACGGGTTGCTGCCCGTCTGCGTCCATTGCTCCACCACCCGCAGCCGAATGGCCTTGGTTCGCACCGGCGTGCCCAGATCCACATATCCATCCAGATAACGGGCGTATTGCTCAGTGAGGTTCCCGCCGCCCCATCGGTGCTTGCGCCGTCCTTGTTCATAGGTGGCAACATTCTCCCACCCCTCGTCGCCTTCCAATGCCAGCGGCCCTTCGCCGCTAAACACATCAATCTCCGTCCGCTTCCCGTCAATCTCCTTAAACGCCAGCCCGGCGATGGTTTGCGGCTCACTCCACGCCATCACATACACCCCGGGCGCTTCCTGGCTCACCGGTGCCTTGCGCCTGGCATCCCACACGCCGTCCGGTGACACCACCCCGGAGTTCACGCGCACCTGTGCACTGCCCGCAATATTGGCAAACCGTCCGCGAAGCACCTTCATTCCATCGATCTTGCCCACCCATCCCGCATCTCCCCGCGACCGGCCTTCCGCCGGCCCATTTGGGCCCGCAAAGTCCGCGGACCTGTCCGTCAGCGCCAGTAGATCTCCCCCGCCGCTGGTCAGTGTGATCCGTAGCGCCCGGGTCATGGTCCCGGCCTTGGCCACGGCCACATCCCAGGCCCGCACCGGCTGCGTTTCAAATGCCTCCCAGACCTCAGGTTTTCCAGGATTCCCAGGAAACGCCGCATCAGGCTTCAGCACACTCAGCGTCGCTTTCACACCCGGGCCGGTCGGCCATGGCAGCACCATGCTGCCGATCGGCACCGGTCGCTTAAACGCCAGCACAATGTGCTGCGTCTGCCCCGGTCCCCTGGTCGATTCCAGCGCCACCAGATGCCCGCCTGACAAGCTCTGCCCCGGCACCCTGCCCAAAATCCGAAACAGCCCCAGCCAATCGCCTCGCGGGTCCGGCACGATCTCATGCGGCACCCGCTCCTTGCGTTTCACCGGTAATCGAGGCAGCGAATTTCCAAAATCCACATCATCCGCGGAAATCGCCCCCACCAGCCTCCCCGGCTCGGTTCGGCTGCTTAAAAACACCTCTGACTCACTCGCCGCCAGCCCCACCACCTTCCGGTCCCGATCCGCGCTGGGCCGCAGCGACACCAGCGGCTTGATCGCCCGCGACTCCCGATCCATCACATAAGTCACGTCGTTATCCGTGCCATTGGTCCGGGCCGCGGCGAACACCGTTTTCTGATTCGCGGCCAGAAACTCCGGCCCCGTCCAATTCGTGAAATTCCCCGTGCCCCACAGCTTGCGCCCCGCTAAATCCGTCTCAAAAAGCGCCGCGCCCCCCTCCGCCACCCGCGACCCCACGTAAAGGCTCCCGCCCACCGTCGCCAGCGCACCAGGGGGCGTGTGATTCGTCCCCCACCCACCCGCGCCATGCGGCCCCGTTGGCCAGGCCGGCTGATCCGGAAAGTAGTTCTGCACGTTGGGATACGCGGTCATCTCATAACGCAACCCGAGCCCCGGATGGGTGATCGCCACCCACTTGTAGTCCGCAGGCCCCACCGGCCGGCCCTGGTCATCGGTTAAATCCCATGCTTCGCTATGCGTACCCTTCGCTCGCCATTGGCGCGTCACCAGATTCCGCACCCGTGTGCCATCCGCGGCATTGATTGCAACCGTCACAAACCCGTCCGCCTGCAGCTCATATTTCACCGCGACAGGCGGGCCCTCCGCACCCCATGCAGCCCCCGCCCATGCCATAACCGCCATCAACACCAGACACACAACTTGCCGGTTAATGAATCTCAAGAATGCTTCCTGCCACGCGTTACGTCATCCTAGCCCACATCGCCCCTGGCCAGCCGGTCCACACGCTTAAGCAGCGTCGGTATCCGGTGTTCTCCGTGCATCTGCTCAACGTGCCGGGCCGCATCTTCTTGCCCCACCCCCACCGCCGTCACATAAAGCGGCAGCTTACTTCCCGGCCGCAGCACCCGGGCGGAAAACCCATCCCCATGAAACAGTGTCTTTGAGACCCCAATCACCGGAGTCTGTCTATCCAGCGCTTCATAAAGATGCGCCCCCAGCCCCGGCCGCAACGCATGATCCAGCCACACATACCCATCAATCACCACCAGTTCCACATCTCGGCCGCCGGCCTTAAGCCCCGCCAGCAGGCACGGCAATTCCCGCTTGAAAAACGCTCCCGGTTCATATGGCGCAACGCCTGTCACCGCGCATGCCAGTTCCCCTGCGGATACACCATCAGCCCACGTGCGAAAGTACAACACCCCCACCGTCGCATCAGGATCGCGATACTGGACATCCAGACAAACAAACATCATGCGCTCCCGGGATTAGAATCGATTATCCCGCCGATTCTACCCCCTTCCGAGGCACCCTTTGCCCACCCTCAAAATCATTCACGGCGATATCCTCGACGTAAATGCCGACATCCTCGTCGCCAGCGCCAACCCCTGGCTCAACCTCTCAGGCGGCGTCGGCGGCGCACTCCTGCTTCGCTATGGCCTCACCCTCCAATCCCGCCTCCACGCCCAGCTTGCCGCACTCAACAAGAAAGTCCTCCCACCCGGCACCGTAATCCTCGATACCCCGCCCAACGTTCCTTATAAAGCCATCGCCCACGCCATCGCCATTGATGCCGCTTATCGAACCGACATTCAAATCACCGCTCAAACCATCATCCACGCTTTAAACCTCATCGCGCCATTGATCCCCAACCACATCGCCCTCACAGCCCTTGGCACTGGGTACGGCCCGCTTTCACACAAGCAATTCGGCCAGGCATTGGCGCTGGCGCTTTTGAACCGCGATCACCCACCGCTCACTGTTTGCGTCCGTCACCCGCACGAAGCAGACGATGTCCGCCTGGGCTTGGCCCAAACAACCAGTCCTAAATAACCGCTTGGCTTCCAAAGCTCTTTCCGCACTCTGGACAAACACCGGCACGATTTTCTGCTGCGCCACGCAGGTCATATCCACACGCTACGCATGTCGGCTGATCAGCGATCTCGCGCTCCCGTCGAACGTGGCGTCGATACGAAGCAGCCAAAGCAATACCATTAAGCAGCATGTACAAAGCAAGAAACTGGCCAAGCATATAGGTCGCGGAAGCAGGTACGACAAGCATGAGCCGCAAACTGCTTCCTTTAATAATGATAAATAAAATCAACACCTCAACCACAGCGAAAAAGACCAATTGCATCCACATCAATCCGCGGCCGGTCAGGTTCTTACGACACGCAAAGTAAAAACCTACCATCGTGCTGGCTAACATGGCAAATAACATGATCTTGTCTGGTGCTTCGTTAAACCACCACCAGTTCAATTGAGCCACGAGGAATGATATGGCCAGGCCCACTGCCACACATGCTCCCGACAACATCCCCCATCCGACACATGCCACCCTTGAAGGCCGCTCAACTGTTCGAGCGCACAGCCATCCCAAAAAAGCCAAGTGAAACCAGAGGAATGTCGCACCTAACGCAAATTGAAAATGAGGTGCCCCGATGGAATCAAGAAAAAATGAAGCTAGACCATGAAATCCAGTCTATTGCTTCAAACATAACCGTCCCTACCCAGTACATCAGTGGTCGCACTGGGTCAAACAATCCTGCCTTTTCCCATCGTTCCTCAAAAGCACTGAAAAGGTAGGCCGACCAAATCATCACCTGACACCCCACCCCCATCACCAGCATCGCCAACCCAAACAAAAACCCAGCCCAGCGCCACAACCGGTCGTGCTTGCCAGTTCCTTTTTGCTCGCGCTCCATCATCCCCCCAAAGGTTCAAGCCGGCTCAGCACAAAACCTCATCTCACAATCGCGAAAAAACAACACGCTTCTTCCGCTTGCGAATGTGGCATTCCTATACGATAGCGCCAACACTTACCCGGGAGACCCGCCATGCGCTACATCATGAAACAAAAGCTCTTTAGCTGGGGCGACGACTTCATCATCAAGGACGAGCACGGTAACGAACGCTTTTATGTCGACGGCAAAGCCTTCAGCCTGGGCAATCAGCTCTCGTTTCAGGACATGCAGGGCAACGAGCTCGCCTTCATCAGGCAAAAACTTCTCTCCTGGGGCCCCACCTATGAGCTTTACGAAAAAGGCCAGCTCTATGCGGTGGTGAAAAAGCACCTCTTCACCTTCCTTAGCTGTAAATTCACCGTCGACATCCCCGGGCCAAACGATATTGAAGCCAAAGGCGACTTCCTGGACAAGGAATACACCTTCTACCGATTCGGCCAGCCCATCGCCAATGTTTCCAAAACCTGGCTTTCCTGGTCAGACACTTATGGCGTTGATGTCTCCACGCCAAACTACGACATCCTCATCCTCGCCAGTACCGTCGTCATCGACATGGCCTGTCACGAAAAGAAAAACTGACCGCGGCCGCATTTCACATGGCCCGCAATGGCATTCCCAAACCGCATGCCATACCGCTGTCACCACGCCCCCGGTATAACTAAAACCATCCTGGAGGCTCTGCGCATGCCCACTCTTTCCTTCACAGACCAAGCCATCACCGGCGATCGCTCACCCGCGGTCACGCTCTCCTTTCCCACCGAGGAAATCACCGTCCGCCAAATCATCCGTGAACGCGTCTACCAGGAAGTCCAGGACAAAAACCAAGGCGGCTCCCCCACCCACCCCCTCGTCAGCCCCGGCCCCATCGAACAAATCCTAAACAGCCTCAAAACAACGAAACTTCTCGATTGGCGGCCCCAATTCGAAAAAGCCTGCCAGGCTTTCGAAGCCAACCGCTTTCTCGTGCTGATCGACGACAAACAAGCTGATTCCCTGGACGAACCTCTCATTCTCACGCACGCCACCACCGTCACCTTCCTCCGGCTTACCCCCCTTGTTGGCGGCTGATCTTCCTCAAAACCGCTCCGGAACCTTCAATGTCCTCACCCGCCATCGATACCCCATCAGCCGCGCAGCCTTATATCGAAGCGCTCATTAAAGAAGCTGCCCAAGGCCAAAGCCTCTCTTTCACCGCAAACGACGCCGAAGCACTTCCCGCTTTTCAAACCATCCTCGCGCTGGAGCCTGCGCTTAAAAAAGCCATACTGCTCCAGGTTTCCCGTTCGCAGGCTCTTGATCCCGCGGCCAAAATCAGCGATCCGATTGCGATCATGACCGCCTTGCTCAAAGACGTTCGCGGCCTCACCTATCAACTCAGTGTCGGTAATGCCTTAAGTCGCCTGCGCAGTCGTCTGAGCCAAACCCAACTGGACTTTGCACCCCAGGAATTCACCCAAATCGTTCAAGACATCGCCCAGCCCATCTCCCGCGGGCACCGGATCTCCAACGAACATATCTTTCTGCGCCCGCTGATCCTTTATGCCCAGACCGCTCCTTTGCCGGATGAAACCAAAACCCAGCTCACCCTGCTGGCCGGCCACATCCAGGCCAACATCCAAAAAAAGCTGCAGCGGGCCAAGGATGCCCAACCCATCCTTGATTCCATCGACTCCCTGCTTGGCACCACCGCGCCTTCCGACACGATCCCACTCAAACCCGGCGACGCCTGGGCAGATCTTGCCCTGACCCACCTTGAATCGTTAACGACACCCCAGCGCACCAAATGGGCCTCGCTGCTGGAACATGCCAAGTCCCAGAAAACCAACCGGCCCTCCAACGCCTGGCGGAAAAAAGCCGTCGCCCTCATCAAAGACATCGGCGACGACACCTTCTCCGCCGCCGCCATCCAATGGCTCCAGGCGCTGGACCTCCCCCGTTCTGCGCCCATCCCTGCAATCGACTATTACGACCAGGGCTCCCGTGAAGAACACATCGCCGGGCACCTCACACCCGACCTGGCCGCCAAATTGCTCGACCCGGACAACTCCCTCATTCTCCGCGGCATCGTCTTCGCCGCCGGCGCACTCAAACGCTCCGACCTCACCCGGGCCATCGGCAGCGCCATCATCAGTGCCTACATCAAAATCCCCAACTTCGGCTGCCGCTCCGGCATCGTCGGCAACGCCTGCATCATCGCCCTCAGTGACGACGCCACCCCCGAAGGCCTCGTCCAACTGGATATCGCCCGAAACAAAGTGAAGTACGTTCAGGCTCAAAAACTCCTCTACAAAGCCTTCAACGACGCAGCCGCCGTCCTTGGCATCACCCAGGAACAAATGGCGGACATGATCGTCCCCACCTACAACCTCGACAGCCAAGGCAAAACCACCATCGAGTTTGGCTCTGCCCGATGCACCTTCCAGGTCGACGCAAGCGAAACCATCTCCTTCGGTTGGACGCTCGATTCCGGCAAAACCCAGGCTTCCATCCCCGCCCAGGTGAAAACCGACCATGCTGCGCGGCTTAAAGACCTCACGAAAACCGCCAAGGAAGCCCAAAGCATCCTGCGCATCCAAAAATCCAGGCTGGAATCCACCTATCTCACGGGCCGGTCCTGGTCATTTCCGGAATGGAAAAAATACATCGCTGGCCATCCCCTTGTCGGCACGCTCGCCAGCCGGCTTGTCTGGTTTTTCCTGCCCGATCAACCCGGCGTAACCGGCTTCTCTGCAATCGTACGCGAAGGCACGCTCATCGATTCCTCAGGCAACGGCGTATCGCCTGCGGATGACTCCACCGTCAAGCTCTGGCACCCGCTCTTTGAGCCCCCTGCCTCAGCCCTGGCCTGGCGGAGGTGGATCGAATCCCAGCAAATCGTCCAGCCCTTCAAACAAGCCCACCGTGAGGTCTACCTCCTCACCGATGCCGAAACCCGTACCCACAATTACTCCAACCGGTTCGCTGCGCACATCATCCGGCAACACCAGTTCAAAGCCCTCTGCGACGCCCGCGGCTGGGGCTTTGACCTCCACATCCAAAGCGCTGACACCGGCGCCGGCAACGCCATCAAACCCCTCCCGGTCCACGGTCTTGTCGCCGAATACTGGGTACAGCCCATCGCCACCGGCACCGGCCCTTCCGGCGTCTTCCTTCACCTTGCCACCGACCAGGTCCGGTTCTATCAAGTCAACGACCGGAACACGCCTCTACCGCTGGCTTCCATCCCGCCGCTGGTGCTTAGCGAAGTGATGCGTGATGTCGACCTCTTCGTCGGCGTCTCCAGCGTGGCCAACGACCCCAACTGGACGGACTCCGGCTCAGACCAGCGCTACACCAACTACTGGCACGATTATTCCTTCGGCGATCTTTCCGCATCGGCCATCACCCGCAGGGAGCTTCTCCAAACCATCGTTCCCCGACTCAAGATCGCGCAGGTCTGTTCATTCGAAGACAAATGGCTCATCGTCAAAGGCAAGCTGCACACCTATAAAATCCACCTTGGGTCGGGAAACATTCAGATGCAGCCGAATAATCAATACCTCTGCATCGTCCCCTCCGCGGCCGCAGGCAAAACCGCGGGCTCCATCTATCTTCCCTTTGAAGGCGACTCCACCCTCTCAGTCATCATCAGCAAAGCCATCATGCTCGCCGCGGACGACAAAATCACCGACACCAGCATTACGCGCCAAATTCGGCAGTAACATCAGCTTTAAAAAATCACAAACTATTGACACTCGCCGTTTCACCACATATTGTCATGACAATACCATCGCGTCGCTCATCTCCCGCTTAAGCGTCTTTCAATTTTGTTTCTACTCAGTCAGGGCAAATCCCGATGATGATCACATCGAAACATCGCACGCTTTTTCGGGCTTTCACTCTGGTTGAAATGCTCGTGGTCATCGCCATTACCGCGGTCCTCGTCAGCGTCCTCCTTCCCGTGCTCGGAAAAGCCCGGGATGAAACCTACAAAACCGCCTGCCTCGCCAATCAACGTCAGATCGGCGTAGCCATCGCCACTTATGCCAGCGCCTATAAAAACAACATCCCCGGAAACGCTCACAACCCCCAGGGCAAGCTCGGCCGCGGCCTGTACAAATCCATCGGCCCCGGCGGCGCAACAACTGTCTGGTCCCACGAACCCTCAGGCCCTGGCCTCCGCTTTGACAAGAGCCAAAACGCCGACGACTTCACCTGGCATGGCCTGGGCCTCATCTGGGCCACCGAGTTCATTCCCTACAACCTCACCGGCGCAAAAATCTTCTGGTGCCCTGCCGAACGCAGAGGCCGCTTCATGGGCGCCACCACCAACTGGGGCTACGGTCCGGGGCAATGGTTCAACAACAATTCCCTCCTCGCCAACCAATGGAAAACCGCCGGCGACCTGGCCACATCCATGCGCGGCGGGTACGCCTACCGCTCTCTGGGCGGCATGAACGGCTCCTTCCTTAACAACGGCAAATGGAACATCGACGGCCTCAATAACAACGTCGCCGTGGTCGACTTCGTCCAAGGCCCCTATCACCCCGACCCCGCCTGGCGCAACTACTCGCATTACAACCCCGAGCGCTACATCGGCATCAACCGCCTCTGGTACGACGGCCACGCCAAATGGATGTACGACCCCGGCGCCAGCTATATGACTCAACTCCCCTCCAATGACGCCAACACCTACAGCAATACCTACACTGACGCCAGCCGCAACACCTGGAGGCTATACGACGCTGCGCAATAATGGCTCAAGGACCAGCCCCATCTTCAAATTCCCGTCACCCGCAGAAATGTTTCCGGTGCCTTCTCGATAAACGATACATCCGCAAACGCCGAGCACACCTTGGCCAGGCGATCGACTTCTTCCTGCCGGACCTTCCCATCGCCGATCAACTGGTCCAGCCTCGCCACCACCGGAGCGGGATCGCCAAAGTGCGGCACCAGTTCCGTCACCGCCCGCTTGCCCGTCTGCCACTCGCCAATGATGTTTGGCAACGTGAACGTCCGGGTCTTGACCACGAACTGCCCCACCAGTGTCCAGCCCAGCCAGCCGGTGTTGTAAAGCGCGACCATTGGCTTTTGGTGCATGGCCACCTCAAGCGTCGCCGTACCGGAGACGACAAGCACCACGTCCGACCACGCCAGCACTTCCTGTGTGCGCTTGATCACGCTGGTCAGCCCATCAGGCATGCCGGCTTGGCCCGTTAGTTTCCGGGTCATGGCGCGCAAGGTCTGGTCCGCCCTCTCGTCATAGGACGCAATCACCCCCTGCAAGCCCGGGTGCCTGGCCTTGAGGGTTTCGAACGCCGTCACCATGGTCGGCCAGTTCTTGGCCCACTCGCCCGGGCGTGAACCCGGCAGCAGCGCCAGACGCAACCCCGGCTTGCCCGGGTCAGGCAGCGGGGATCGATCCTCCGCTGCCCCCGGCAGGTGATGGCTGTAAGCCTGGGTCTTGCCGGCATGCGCATCAAACATCGGGTGACCGACAAACGTGCCCGTCACCCCGCGAGCACCAAACCAGTCCGGCTCAAAGGGCAACAGGCACATCACATGATTGGTCAATCGACGGAGTTTCTTAATGCGCCATGGCGCCCAGGCCCAAAGCTGAGGCGCCACGAGATGCGTAATGGGTGTCTTTGCATCATGCGCCCTAACGGCGGCACATATCGACCAATTGGCCGCCGGACTGTCAACAGGAATATGCGCAAGTATCTTCTTACCTTTAAGCCATGCCTTAAGTCGTTGTAAACGCTGGTAATGCGTCCAGGCCTGTGAGACCGCCCCCAGCAGCATCACCGCTTTGCCGGTGGTCTCTTCGATCACCTCCACGCCTGCCGCCCGCATTTTTGGCCCCCCAAGCGCCACAATACGGATTCCAGGCCGCCTCTTAAATAGTTCCTGCGCCATCACCGCACCCAGTGCATCGCCCGAAGGCTCAAACGCGGTGAGCAGGATCATGCCATCAGAATGGGAAACGTCATTTGTGGGCATTAAAAGGCCAGAGCGTGGAACTTATAGGAAGGAATCGTAACTGATCTGACTGCTCTCGGCATCTTTCATGAAGTTTCGCTCCTATCATGACCCGTGTTCATCTCACAGGGCAAAATTCTGCGCCTTAGACCCCCAATCGCGGAGCTGGTTTTAAACTTTGTGGAAATCTCTATTACGCCTTCAAAAAGGGGTTTAGAACGAAAAGTCGCCCAAAGTCAAGACCAATACTCAAGAAAAAACGTTTTTTTCAACCAACGCGCTTGTGGTCGACAGAGAAAAACCCTATAATATTGCGTTACTACGTGGACAGCTCAAACGTTGTTGCAACACAACCTGCTGACAATTCACAATTTACGACTTGTTGCTCGAGGTGATCGATGCAATTGAAGACCGTGCGCAACTATGCAAAGCGCGGGGATGCACTATCTATCCCCAACCTCGTTGAGGTCCAGCAGACGGCCTATGACCGTTTCCTTCAGAAAGATTTCGAGGTCGAAAAACGCGACCTCACGATCGGTCTGGAGTCCCTTCTCCGCGAAGTGTTCCCCATCGTCTCGTACGACGGGAACATGCAGTTGGAGTACATCGCTTACAAGCTGGAAGAACCGCGTTACACGCCTGACGAATGCCGTCAGCTGCGTTTAACCTATGGTTATCCGCTACGCATTACCGTCAGGCTTGTCCGCAAGGACGCCGCGGAAACGCACGAAGAGGAAATCTACCTCGGCGAAGTCCCCATCATGATGGGTGGCGGTGAGTTCATCATCAACGGCGCTGAACGCGTCATTGTGAGCCAGCTCCACCGTTCCCCGGGCGTGGACTTCTCCATCGCCGCCCATGACGGCGACCGCCCCCTCCACTCGGCACGCATTATCCCAGAGCGCGGCTCCTGGATTGAACTGGAAGTCTCCAAAAAAGACGTCCTCCAGATGCGTATCGACCAATCCACTAAGATCCCTGCGACCACGTTCATTCGTGCGCTCGACGAGAAGCTTTCCACCACGGAAGGGCTCCTTCGCGCGTTCTACAACGTGCAGAAGATCAAGGTCACCCAGCTCAAAGCGGAACACTTCGCCGCTGCCCCCATTTTCGATAAGGAAACGGGCGAAGAGCTGGTCAAGGCTGGCGCCACCATCGGCTCCAACGTCGACAAGATCATCGCGTCTGAACTCAAGGACATCCTCGTCATCACTGACGCGTCCGACGAGCTCATTCTCAACACCATCGCCGAAGAACGCTCCTTCGACGTCCCCGGCATGAAGGTCACCGAGCACGAAATCGCGCTCCTCCACCTTTACACCCGGCTCCGTACCGGCAACCCGCCTCAGGTCGACAAGGCCCGGCAGCTGTTTGCTGAGAAGTTCTTCGACGTCAACCGTTACCGCCTCGGCAAGGTCGGCCGCTTCCGCATCAACCGGAAGTTCGAACTCAAGATCCCGGAATCAGAAATGACTCTCCGGGCCGAAGACTTCGTTCAGGTCATTAACTACATCCTTGACCTGCGTGGCAACCGCAACAAGGCCCACACCGACGATATTGACCACCTGGGCAACCGCCGTCTGCGTACCCTGGACGAACTGGCTGTTGAGGAAATGCGCAAGGGCTTCCTCAAGCTCCGCCGGACCGTTCAGGAACGTATGGCCACCAAGGACCCGGGCGAAACCATCAAGATCGCCGAACTGGTCAACTCCAAGTCCA
>CAZIWA010000075.1:0-26726 GCA_964542875.1 uncultured Phycisphaeraceae bacterium | reverse complement strand
AATCTAAAATCTAAACAAAACGACCCGAGCACTCGCTCGGGTCGTTTTGCATTTGGATATCCCCTCACAAACCAGCATCACATCTTCCCTCTCCGCCTCAAATGCTAGAATTATGGCACTTACCTCACCCCCGCCGGAATACCTCATGCTCCCCAGCCCGCAAGCACACAAAAAACAATTCCTGCTCAATTTCAATATGGGAATCCTCTTTCTGGCCATGGGCACATTTCAATCCGGCATCCTCGTGCAACCCTGGCTGAAGTTGCTCGTGTTCGTCTCTATGCTCTTGGCCTCCCTGGCCAATTTCCGGGCCGCTTGGAAGAATTTTGAGCTTTGGATCACAGCCCTCCAGCAGACCGCCCCAACCCCGCCGCCCCCAGCCGTCAAATCCACCGACGACATCAATGCCCGCCTCTGAGCCCAAACCCGGCCCTTCAATGCCGATCACCCCTTCCTACCACCTTGTGCCTCTTAACTTCCCGGCCCCGCGGACCCCACAAAACACGTGGAACCTGCATCCATAATCGGCGGATGAATGATTATTCAACGGCCCCCATGCGAAAAGGCCCGCACATCATCTGCGCGGGCCTTTCCCTTTAATCACTCAAATCAACTTAGGCCTGCTCATACGACCAGACGGTCCCCATCGTGAGCCCCAACCGCATCCGGACCCGGCGGCCCTTGAGCGATGCAACCGACTGCCCCTTCCAGGTCAGTTCGTGCCCCGTCTCATCCCCCACGAACCGATCGAAATCATCGCGCGTGTATCCGGGAATCGGCTTGCCGCCGGGCGTCTTTGCGTCGGGCTCCACCAGTTCCGCCACCAGGGATCCCGTGTGCGTAGTCTGCGCATCCACCAGCAGCCGATCCGATTCAATCACAAAGGGATGCGTCAGCAGAATCCCCATTTCCAGGTCCGCCCTGCGGCCCACCAACCGGCACTTTTTGAAGGTCGCCAGCCCGATCCCGCAATCGTTTCGTGAACTTGGGCCCGAATCATCGTGCAGCGTCGGCCGCCCCGCATAGTAAAGCCTCAAATCCCCGTTGACTTCCACAGGGTTAAACGCCGGCAGGATGATCCCCGAATCAAATTCCCCCTCACCGCCCCGGGGCAACAGCTTCTCCCGGATGGGCAATTGATCCCACCTGACCCCGTCGCGGCTGAAAAACAAATGCACATCCATCGTCTCCCGGATCGGATGCCGCTCGGACACCATTCCAAAGAGCACGCCGTCCCGATAGAAAACACTGATTCCGTAGTAATCAAAACCGTCGAGTTCATCGGGGCAGAGAATATTCCGTGGCTCAGTCCAGTGATACAGATCTGGACTCCAGCAACCGGCGATCCGCTTTCGATGGTTGCCCTTGACCCATCCCCATGCCGCGGCGTCCCAGACGCGCTCATAGAGGAGATAGCCTTCTCCAAATGGATTCTTGATTACACAATTATTCGAATCACTCTCCCCGTGAATGAACGGGTTGGCCGGATCGGGCGTCCAGTGAATGCCGTCAGGCGAGTGCGCATAGCTGTGCGCGCCGATTCCATAGCCGGTCCAGTCGGTGTGATAGGAGGTGAATTTCCGGGCCTTGTCGCCGGGGAACAGGCCTTGGATGATGCATCCTGCATGCACCCCCTTGTTCCCGGCATGCACGACGTTCGTCCCGGCGCGATGCCCGGTCCCCACGTTTGGCGTTTCCCATTTCAAGCCGTCATCGCTCACCGCATATGCGATCGCAGTCGCGGAATTCACGCCCCCCGGCGCTCTGAGAAAGGCGTCCAGCGTCCCCGCCTGGCGCGCCGCCCGGTCGCGTTCCCAGGCGCTGGGGTTCGTCACGGTGTACCACAGGATGAATTTCCCTGTCTCCGCGTCCCGGACCACACTCGGATAGCTCAGCCCGGACCACTCGCCCCTGCCGGGGGTCGCCAGCACCGGGCCCGGGTGCTTCGACGGCGCCGCCAGCACCCTACGCATGTTCCAGGTATCGGCAACAAATTGCCCATCCAGCAACAACGCTTTACGGCCAGGCACAACTCGGGGAATAAATGGATTCACGCTAAAACTCCTCAAAGGTTTCAATGACCGGTTTCAATTCAACAGCGATGCGCCGCTTGGTGCCGGGTCGCTGGGCAGCCAGTACCCCGCATTCCCGGCGGCATGGCAATAAGCCCACGAAACGCCCGGCTGCTGGTTGTGCCACTCCACCCGGGCATCCCCAAACAGCACATTCCCCCCTTCGGCGCTGTAAGGCCTGGCCCCCTCATGACTCGGCAGCGGCGACAAAAATTGATGCGGCTGCCCGCTTGGCGGGTTGTAGCCCGAAGCATAAAGCGAAGTGTTCACCCAGTACGAGTTGTCCTTCATCAGCGGCAATCGGCTCACCGGCAGTTTCACAAACGCGTGAGGCGAATCCTTTACCAGCGAAAGCAACGGGAAATACCCCAAAGACCGCAAAGGAAATCCGCTTGGATCCCAACCGAAGCTCGCCGGGAATGTTGACCGGTTGCCGTGCCCCGCCAAATAGTAGTACCCCAGTCCCGCAGGCGTGTTGTTGTCGTCCCACTGCCGGTTCACGTCCCGCGGCGGATACCCCGACGGGCAGATCGTCAGCTTTTTGGGAATGTTGTACTCGTTGCGCAAAATAATGTGCACCCCGCCCCCGATGGGCCCGCCCCGGGTTCCGTCATTTCCTGGAGGAAGTTGCTTGTGCGCGTAATCGTAATTCACCAGCGCAAGCGCAAACTGACGCATCTGTGATCCGCAAACCACACGCCGCGCCTGCTCGCGCGCTCGGCTCAAAGAAGGCATCAGCAATGCCGTCAATACCGCCACCACGCAAATCACCACCATCAACTCCACCAGGCTGAACCCTCTTGCTTCAAAACATCTCGCCGGACCATTCCTCATATTCATCTGACACGCCTTTCAAACGCCAGAGCACATCATGACGAAACAAAAAAATGAAAAAAGGGATTGGGTTGTCCAATGCTGGATTACATTGATATAAGAACCCCCTCTTGCCCGATATGGACTTCCTCGCCCGGAAACTCCCCCTCAAACGCGATCGCGATCAGGAAAACCGGAGAAATTTGTGGAACAGGACCCCTTCTTTCGCCTTCATTCCCCCCAGACTCAATTGCCCTATAAGGTTCGCTCCATCGGACAGACCCACGGTGCCCCCGACCATATCTCCCGAGGCACTTACCATGAGGATGCGACGCTCATCGTCATACTTTCAGGCAAAGGCGACTTCCATCGCACAGGGCAAACATTCCGGCTGCGCGCAGGCATGGTAGGTCTGATTCTCCCTGATGCGGACACGGGAATCATGTCCGCCGCCCCGGCCGACCCATACAACTTCATCCATTGTCGGTTTGCCGGTTCGTTGGCCCTGCAGGTCGCCCAGCGGATTTTCGCCTCGCGTGAAAACCGACACTTCTTCCGCTTCGCCGCCTGGACGGAGCTGGCCGAAATCCTTCAGCGCGGAATCAGCCTGGACCCCGGCATGGGCAGTCACGATCCCAATCGCCCCGTCCGCGTGGACGCCATCCTTGCCGAAGCGCTCGCCTTCATCGATAACCCTGAAATCGCCCGGGCGCCCGGCCGCACCCCCTTGGACGGGCATTCATTGCGCGCCTACATGCTCCGCCAGTTGAGCAGCCCCATCGTCCTGGGCCCCATGGCGGAATTCTTCGCCGTCACCAAACCACATCTTTGTCGCGTTGCCAGGCAAGACCTGGGCGTCACGATCCAGGTCTATTGGGAAGCCATGAAAGTCGCCCATGCCGACCTGATGCTCTCACGAAACAACACACCCATCAATCAGATCGCCCTGAGCCTCGGCTATACCGATCCCTACTACTTCTCCCGCGTTTTCCGAAAACATCGCGCCATGAGCCCGCGGGAATTCCGGGCCAGGTCCCGAAACGCCTCAATCGGCTGACCTTCTTCCACCGGGATTCCCAAACGACCGCAACCGCATCAGGCGCTGTCGCGCTCGGTCACCTTGTAGCTCTCGCGTTCGCCGCGCCCGCGCAACGGGTAATCCTTGCGCAGCGGGTGCCCGGGGAACTTCTCCCAAGTCAAAATGCGACGCAGGTCCGGGTGCCCGTCAAACACGATCCCGAACATGTCATACACTTCGCGCTCGGTCCATTCCGCGCCCGCCCACAGGTCGCACACGCTCGTCACGTGCAGCGCCGGGTCATGCTCGATGCCCATCGTATCGCGCGAAGGCGTCAGCAGCACCTTGATGAACAGCCGACGGTTAAAGGGGTAGCTCACCAGGTTGTACACCACGGCAAAGCGCCCGCCCGCCCCTGGCATGGCTTTGGGCGAAGGGTAGTTCAGATAGTCAATGCCCACCACGTCGGACAAAAAGTTGTACCGGCATGCCTGGTCATCACGCAGAAACTTCATCACCCGGTGCAGATCGCCAGGCGGCACCACCAGCGTGGTCTGCCCGCGAAACTCCGTGGCGTAAAACGTCACGTCGGGAAACTGCGTCTTAATGAGCGGCAGCGTGGGATGGTCAAGGTTCGGCTTTGCCATGATGACTCCTGATTGCAGCGCAAGATTGTCTTAGATTTGCCCGCGCGTGTCTACCGGCCCGGTCATTTCCCCGCCGCCTTGCCCGATCCGGGCAGTGTGCACCCTTTCAGGTAGCTCGCACTCTTGGGGTTCTTTTCAACGATCCGGCTCCCATACTCCCGGGCCATTTGAACCTTTTCCTTATCACGCTTTTGTGAATCCACCACCACGAACACAATCGTCGCCGCCATGTCCAGATAGGTGCGTTTCTTGGGTGTCGTCATCAGGTGTTCCAGCACTTGCCTGAGTTCCTCCGTTTCCATCTTCGCCATCGGCTCCGCCAGTCGAAACTGGCTTCCGCTTGCCGTCGAAGCCCGGGTCACCAGATCAATCGCCTGCTTCGCGCAAAGCGGCATCACCTTCAATCGATCCGCCATGATGTAATGAAGATTTCGATCCTCACTGGCCACCACATGCTCAATGACATAAGCGTCAAACCGGTTCGCCTTTGGAAACAACGTCAGCAGCCTCGCCACCCAGCCATCGCGCCGGTCGCTGGGGCAACGCTCCATCAAGGCCTCAAGCTCCTCCACCGGCCGCCCCTTATTCCACTTCTCATAAAGCTCATATGCCGAACCCGAGTGAATTCCCACATCGCCCCAGGGAATGCCCACCCAGCTCAACCCTTCTTCCGTAGGGTAGATGCATGTTGAATAGAGATGGTCCAACCCGTCACGCAGCCGCCGGATAAGCCCGGCGGCCTTTTCACCTTCCGGGCCCGGTGCGGGCATCTGCTTGGCCGATGAGTAATGGTTGTGAACAGCGGAATCCGACACATACTTGGCCGCCGTCCACGCCACCTCCGGCGAAGGATCAATAAGCCAGCTTGTGGCCCCATGCATCAGATACTCGGCGCGATAGCGTCTGCTCAATAACCGGATCCCGGTCATCCGCGCTTCCGCATGCGGCGCCTTCAACAGCCGCTGGATCGCCCCCATCTGACGCTCATGGCTTTGCATCCCGATCACCGCCACAGCCAGCGCCGCCTGGCAAAACAGCCGCTGCGGCCCCGCAGACCGATCCGTGGAGTTTTCACACGTCGCAGCCAGGTCGATCGCCTTATCAGCGGTGTCCGGCTGCGCCACCATCACGGCGAACTGTTCATACAGTTCTTCCACAAGCGCCTTATGCGGATTTTGAAACCCGACCGACAAAAAATGCCTCATGATCTCCATCTTCTGCGCCGGCCCGGGCATCCCCAGCTTGTGCGCAAGCGCCAGCAGCTTCGCGTACCCCGCCACACCCAGCTTGTCCGCCGCGATCAGCATTTCTTCATTGAGCGCCTTCTTGGCCTTGCCGGCCATCGCTTCAAACCGGGCATGCGCCTTGGGGTTCCTGGACCTCAGCAGGCACAACATGATCACAGGAACCAGCGGGCGGTCTTTCGCCTGCTTACCGGTGCCATCGCGTGAAATGGCTCCCATCACGGCGTCCGCTTCGGGGCCTTCTTCATCCATTGCCCGTGAAACAATCAGCGGCAACAGCCCGGTGGGAACATCAACATCAAAACCAGCCCTGATATAGGCATCATTCTCACGCGTGCAAATGACAGGTATTTCCCGCGCAAGCCAAACAATGTCCTGATCAAACGGAGCCAGCAGCAGCAGCACTTCCTTCAAAAGTGAAACATGCTTTGCCGGCTCGTCCGCAGGCACCCGATACCCTCGATAAACCGGCACGTGATACCCCGGCAGCTCCGCCAACACCTTACGCGCATGCACTGCGATCTTGGGCACAATCTCATCCAGCAGCCCACCCACGTCATCGCTGCTGAGCTTCCGTGCCTCGGCACCCGTTTTGTCAGTCCAGTCGATGCGCCCGTCAGCCCCCCATGTCAGCGTATTTAAAAACGCCTTCACCTGGGCTGACTGCCCCGGCTTGGGGATTACCCGCTCTTTAAGAAGGGTAAAGGAAGCCTGCTTCAAAAGATTAGGATAAGCGTTGGAAAGTGGCGACATGTTCAGCGTCCTCCGGAGTAGGAAAGGGTGTTTGAGGAACCCACAATAATGGCCAATCCAAGCCCGTCAAACCCATTCACCCCCTGCATGGAGTCCGGTACGTGTCCCCCGCCCGCTGATTCAAATACACCTTCCAAACACACTTTTCCACACACAGCCTTAATGGGCTTTGCTATGTAACAGTCTGCTCGTATTCTCCAATTCGTCCTTCCCGCCTGCAATCCGCGTAGTACCCCCCGCCTGACTCCCCGTAGTTCCCCCCGCCTTGCTGACCGTATTCCCCCCACGGAGCCCGACTCATGCCAAACGCAGCATTTGTTTTTATCTTTTTAGGCGTCTTGTTTTCCGGCATGCTCGCTTACGAAGTGTCAACCGTCCGTCAGCCGCTTATCTCGCCTTCCACACGGCCCGCCGCATCTAACCGCATCGTAAGGCCTATTACAAACAAACCTAAGCCCTTGAATATCTTTGACTCCAGCAAAGACAAATCGTCCAAAAACCGCAACAACCGTGAAAGCGGGATCTAATCCTTCTAAGCCGCCTTCGCCTCTTTATCCTCCCACTCCACAAACAGCCAAAACAGCAACCCCGCGGCGATCACCGTCAGACCCGCACCGGTGTAAAACGCCAGTGCCAGGCTCTTTTGCGCTAAAAAACCCATCAGCACATTCCCCACGATCCGGCACACCCCCGCCACGATCATCGTGAACACCGCCTGCATCGAGATCCGGTACGTGTCCCCCGACCGTTGATTCAAATACACCTGCGGCAGCACGTGGAACACCAGCACGTTCACCCCGTGAAAAACCTGCGACCCGATGGCCACCGCCGGCATGGTGAACGCCGCCAGCAGCGTCATCCGGATCGCCAGGCAAAACACGCCGATCGCCAGCAGCCGGCGGAGCCCCATCCATTTGATCAGCCACGGCAGCCCCACCATGAAGCCAAGCTCCACCGCCACACCGATCTGCGCGATCAGCCCGATCCACCGCTTCTCGATGTGTACGCTTTGCTCAAGATAGATCGGGTAATAGCTGTAGTACCCCGTCGCGGCGATATGCGTCAGCGCCATCGCCACGAATATCACCTGCACGTCCCTGTGCTTCAGCATCGCCAGTGCGGCGAACGTCGGCACCCGCTGCACCCCCGCCGGCTTGGCCAGGTTCACCCGTCCGCACGCCGCCGGCAGTTTGTAGGCGTTGTAAACCCCAAACGCGCAAAACCCCGCAGCAATAAACAAAATCACCCCGGTTGATGTCCCCCAGCTAAGCAGGAAAAACAACATCGCACTGGGCACCATGAAGCCCAGCGATCCCCAGATCCGGATCTTCTGATACGGCACCGGCGGCTGCCCCGCCTCTTCCCGCGCCCTCTGAACCGAAAAGTTCATCCCGTCCTGCAGCGATGTGATCGGCGCCATCGCCAGGTAATGGATCGCCGTAAACACCACCACCCAGAAAATCGGCGTCGTGTAGTAAAGCGCCAGCAGCGGCACCGCCGCCACCAGAAACACCTGCATCATCAGCCGACGCGGGTCCACCCTCGCATCCGCCAGAAACCCCGCCATCACCGGCGTAATCAGCGATGCCACCGACGTCATCGCCATCACCCACCCAATTTCAGACTTGGAAAGCCCCCGGTCGCTCAAAAACACAGTAAACACCGGGAGCAGGCTCCCAATCACGGCAAACGCCAGAAAATATTGCAGTTTTAGGCGAAACAACGGAGGGCCTGCAGCCTGGGGTCTAGGGTCTTATTTCAGAGGGATGAAGATAATACCCTGACCCTCACTCAGCCGTTGAAGCGAATACAAAACCATATTGATACAACTAAAATCCTCGACCGGCGACAATCAGCCATGTTTTTTCTGATCTTCACCCCACACCCCAGACCCTAGGCCCCAGACCCTCAAACAGACCGTATCATATGGGCCAATCGCCCCTACCCGGGGGCGGGCTTCACGTGAGGGTCCATGAGCAATTGGGATGTTTCCAAGATCAGAATGGTGGCCATCGACATCGACGGAACCATCCTCCGCGGTGATAAGCGGCTTTCCCTCAAAGTCGTCACCGCCGTCAAAATGGCCACCAAAAAAGGTGTCCGCGTGGTGCTTGCCACCGCTCGCCCGCCCCGTTCCGTCAAGGAAATCTACGGCATCCTCGGCCTCACCACCCTTCAGGTGAACTACAACGGCGCGCTCATCTTCGATCCGCTTCGCAAAAGCACCCTCCTCCACCTCCAGATCGAGCCGGAACTGGTCCTTGAAGTCATCAAGGCCGCCCGCGCCAAAGAGCCCTCCGTCGTCGTCTCCATGGAAGACCTCGACCGCTCCTTCACCGACCGCATCGACCCCACCCTCCAGACCGAAACCGATAAGCAGTTCCCACCCGACCAGGTCGGCAACATCGAAAGCTTCCTCACCCACCCCATCACCAAGCTCATGCTCATGCAGCGGGCCGAGAAGATGAACCGGGTCCGAAAGCTCCTGGAACACAAGTTCAAAGACCGCGTCGCCTTCGCCGCCAGCGATTCACACCTCATGCAGGTCATGAACAAGGCCGCAGACAAAGCCCACGCCGTCGCCTGGGTGGCCAGCCACTACAACATCCCCCCTGAACAGGTCATGTGCATCGGCGATGCCCCCAACGACAGCCAGATGCTCGCCTGGGCAGGCCTCGGCGTCGCCATGGGCAACGGCTGGAAAGACGCCAAAAAGCACGCCGACGTCATCGTCCCCACCAACGACGAAGACGGCGTCGCCTACGCCATCATGCGCTACGTCCTTGATCAATAGGACTCTTGTCCCGCGTCTCTTGAATTCTTGACGCGCGACTCGTGACGCCAGACACGGGGACGGCTCTTCCCTATCAGGGAATCCCCTACTCCCCCCTCCCGCCGTTTCCATTAATATCCCGACATCGTTCTGGTTCCATCTCCATTACTCAGGGATGACTCTTTATGAAGACTGCTAACGCACTCGTCTTGGCTCTGGCGTTTTCTTCCTCCCTCGTCCTCACGGGGTGTGGCTCTTCGTCCACACAGCAAGTCGCCGATCCCAAGTTCGACAAGGCCGGTGTCGACTCCACGCCCGCCAAGCTGGCCGATGAGTACATCAAGGTCAACGACGCCCGTCAGATCAAGAACGAACCCAGCAAAAAGGTCTTCATCAGCGCCTTCCGGGTTACCTTCCTCACCAACACCTCCGCCTCCGCCACCGCCTACGGCGGGCTCGACGGCGACAAAAAACCCGTCACCGCCAAAGTCAAAATGGGCATCACCGGCCTGGATAACTCCAAACTCCAGCGCATGACCGACGAACTCTACACCCTCTACGTCAACGACCTCAAAGGCCTGGGCTACGAAGTCCTCATCCCCGAAACCCTCGGCAACACTGACTTCGCCGTCCTCAAGAGCGAAGCCAAGTCCAGCCCCCAGACCCTCGAAGTCGCCAAGAACAAATACCTGGTCTTCTCCCCCGCAGCCATTCCCCTCACCCTCCTCCCCGGTGAAGGCGGCTTCTTCTCCGGCTTCAGCGCCCTGGACTCCAAAAACCGCGTCCAGGTCGTCCCCAAAGTCATCAAGCAAACCGGCGCTTCCGCCATCGACGTGAACATCACCGTCAACTTCGCCAAGGGTGAAGCCTCAGGCGGCTTCTTCTCCAACAAAGCCTCCGCCGAACTGCGCCCCGCCCTCCACATCGTCCCCGGGTCGGGCATGAGCTTCACCTCCAACAAGGAAGTCACCGACACCTCTGTCCGCATGGGTCACACCATCCCCCCCATCACCAGCATCTACGTCGCCAAGCCCATCGACGACCCCGGACAGTTCGGCAAGATCGTCGACAACTCCACCTTCTTTGAAGCCCTCTTCGATTCCTCCACCAAGTCCGTCGTCGAGGTGGACATGGCCAAGTTCCAGCCCATGACCCAGGACCTGCTGGACGCCACCCGCAAAATGCTCATCGCCAAGACCAAAGCGGCCAAGCAGTAAGAACATCCCGCGGCTTGCGTCGTTAGCCGCAAGCGCCGGTGACGACTCCTGTCGGCTTGGTGCTTCCAGCGCACAAACCGAAATCCCGCTGGAGTTGCGGCGACCCTAAAGCGCAACCAGAAAACAAAAGAGGTCCGGAGCTTAAAAACTCCGGACCTCTTCGCATTTTCTTATTGAGACGCGAAACCCGGGACACGGGACACGCGGCTTCTTCATTCTTACGGCAGCTCGCTGAGCTTCACCGCATTGCCAAGCTCGGGCAGCAGCTTGCTGATGCTCACAGGCTGGCCCGAGGCAAACGAAAGGTTTGCAGCAGCCCCCAGGAGCAGCGATGCAGCGCCCTGGCCGTGCCCGGCGTGCCGCTTGTCCGGGTCCACAGGAGGGTTGGCGGCAAAAAGCTGTTCCTGCAGCAGTGGGTCAGCCCCGCCGTGCCCGCCATCCATCTTCGGCACATCGATGATGTACGGCTCCTTGAACATCGGACGCACATAGATCCGGTCCAGCGTGATCTTCCGGGCCTTGCCGTCGGGGCCGTCGGGCTGGAGTTCCACACCGTGGACGTATTCCAATTCACCCTTGTCGCCACGGAAGCACGCCCGATACCCCTCGCGAGGCAGGAAGCATGTCAGCGTGTACGTAAGCTGCACGCCCGAACGGTACCGTGCCAGCACCGTCATGTTGTCCTCAGCGGTGATGCCATCGCCGAAAACGTTCCGGTCGCGCTGATACCCGTCGTATTTTTCCTGGTCCAGGTACATCTTCTTCACGGCTTCGCTCTGGTCCAGCTTCATCGCAAACGGGTCGCCGGTGGTGTCGTTGCCGGTGTACCGGTCGTAGGTCACCTTCACCCCGCGCTTTTCGGCGTTCTCACGCCCGTAGAACGAGAGCTTGCCGAAACCAAACACCGTTTCGGGAATGCTGTCGATCCACCAGTTGATCAAGTCAAAATGGTGCGTCGACTTATGCAGCATCAGCCCGCCGCTCTTGTCTTTCTCGCGGTGCCAGCGGCGGAAGTAGTCCGCGCCGTGGCTTGTATCCAGCCAGTAGTCCTTGTGGACCTGAAGCACGTTGCCGATCACGCCTTCCTTGATCATCCGCTTGATCATCGTTGGGCCGTTCTGGTAACGCGCGTTGAAGGTCACCCGGACCTGGCGGCCCGTTTCCTTCACGGCTTTGAAAATCTCGCGCGCCTTCTCGGCGTCGATCGTCATCGGCTTTTCCGTGATCACATCGCAGCCGGCATACAGCGCCTTGACGGCGTATTCATGGTGCAGGTGGTCAGGCGTGCAGACGATCACGCAGTCGGGCTTCTGCTCCTTGAGCATCTTGTCGAAGTCTTCGGAGGCGTAGAGGTTGGGCACATCAAAGCCGAACTCGGCCTTGAGCCGCTCGCGCTGGTATTCCAGCCGGCCGGCGTTGTTGTCGCACATCGCCACCAGGTGGGCTTCATCCTTGAATCGTGAAGCCAGGGGATGGGAGAACATCCCCGACCGGCCCCCCGTTCCAACCAACACATACCGCTTGCCCTTCACAGACGCAGTGGTGCTCATGGCACTTTCCTTTCGGGGAGTTCTCCCCATAAATGTTCGGCCTATCGCCAGTACAGGCACGGCCGCAGGCACAACAAACTAGCTGGAAATCTGCCAAAGGCAAACCGCTGACGCCCAAACTCAGCGGCTTTAGACACCGGTTCATGACGCGCAATGTCGACATCCGGTATCATTTACGGCCTGCATAGGGGAAATGCATCAGTGTCCAATCATTTGCCGGTACTTATCATCGGGGCGGGGCTCGCAGGTTTGGCATGCGCCAAACGCCTGCATGAGCTGGGCTTTGAGTTTCTCCTAGTAGAGGCCTCCAACACAGTCGGCGGGCGCCTCAAAACCGATCAATACAAGGGCTTCCTGCTCGACCACGGCTTCCAGGTCCTTCAAACCGCCTATCCCGAAGCCCAGCGTGTCCTTAAGTACCACCTCCTTAGCTTGCAGCCTTTTGATCACGGCGCACAGATCCAAACCCACTCCGGCGTCGTCAAACGGCTCTATGACCCCTGGCGAAACCCCATCGCCGCACTTCAAAACGCCTTCTCCGGCATCGGCACTGTCGATGACAAACTCCTCATTGGCCAGCTCCGTAAGGACCTCACCAGCATCAGCGTCGAAGCCATCTACGAAAAGCCCGACCAGACCACCTACCAGTACCTCGCGTCCTACGGCTTCTCCACGCAGATGATCGAAGGCTTCCTCCGGCCCTGGTTTTACGGCATCTTCTTTGAGCCGGACCTCAACACCTCCGCCAAGTACTTCATGTTCCTCTTCAAGATGTTCGCCGAGGGCGACGCATCCCTTCCCGCGGCAGGCATGGCCGCCATCCCCGCGCAGCTCCTCGAAGACCTTCCGCCGCAAAGCGTCCTGCTTAACACCCGTGTGGAATCCATCTCCGAAAACAAAGTCGTCCTCGCCAATAAGCACACCCTTCATGGCCGCGCCGTCGTCGTCGCCGTTGAAGGTTCCCAAGCCGCCGGCCTCACCGGCTTTGAAGCCCAGGTGCCCGTTCCCGTCAGCCGCTCCGTCGCTTGTATTTACTTTGATGCGCCCGTCCTGAACCTCCACACCAAGTCGCTCATGCTCAACGGCTCCGGCGATGGCATCATCTCCAACCTTGCCCCCATCTCCGGCATCGCCCCCACCTATGCGCCCCCAGGCAGAAACCTCGTCTCCGTCAGCATTGTCGCCCCCGAGGGCATTGATGATCCGGACCTGGAAAACACCGTCAGAAAAGAGCTGGAAAACGTCTTTAACCAGGATTGCATGACCTGGCAGCATCTCAAGACCTATCGAATCCGCCACGCCGTCCCCGCCCAGCCCCCCGGTTCCATTCAGGGCCCCGGCAGAAGGCTCCTTGAGCTTCCTAACGGCGTCATCGTCGCCGGCGACCATCGCGAATCCGCTTCCATCCACGGCGCTCTCCTTTCAGGCCGCCTCGCCGCTGACCGGATCGCAAAACGCTTTTCCAACTGATACCCTGACACTCCTTCATCGCGCCTTCGCCTTCTCCTCCTGGTGATCAAGGAGTTCCGCCATGCCATTAAATACCCATTACCTGTGGTCTGCTCTTCTCGCGGCGATCGCCTGCCTGGGCTTCTGGCAAAACGCCCATGCCATGACCATGGCGCAGATCAACACCGACTGCCCCATCTGCGAAAAACAATTCCCCGCCAATGTCCCCGCATCGGGCACCAGCTTCGGCCAGCGGCTGGACCTTCGCCGGATCGGCCCCATCTCCTCCCCCTGGGAGCTTCCCCTTTGCACCACCTGCGGCCTCGTGGTCTTTAAGGAAGCAGGCAAGTTCACCCCGGAGGAACTTAAAACCATCCGCAAGGTGATGGCCTCCGACGCTTACAAGGCCATCCCTAAAGGCAGCCAGTCCTATCACCGGCTGGCGCTCTTGTTTGAGGGCCTTGGCGTTCCCCCCAACATCCAGGGCTTCGTCTGGCTCGAAGCCTCCTGGCAAGTGGAGGACAACGAGAAACTCAACAAGGAGCTTCTCGGCAAAAGCCTCGCCTGGTATGAAAAATTCCTGGCCAACCCGCCTGCTCAGAAGAAAGACGCCTCCGAGGAAGAACAGTCGCAAGCCCAGGCCATGTTGATGACGGCGATGTTCATGAAGGGGGAATTGCTCCGCCGCCTTGAACGGTTCGCCGAAGCCAAAAAGCACTTCGACGCCATGACGGCCCAGCCTCAGTTCAAGGAAAGCAAAATGTACGGCGCACTCATCCAGCAGGAGCTTGAGCACATCGCCGCGGGCAATTCCCAGCCCCAGGAAGTCAAACCCGGCAAGGCGCCCGCCGCCGCCGGGGCATCCGCATCTTAATCGTCTTTATCCCAAAGGGATTTAAGCGATGACCCGGCGGTTGTGCCGGCCAGGGCCGCACGCTGAGGGAGGTCGGATTAGACGTACTCGTCGTAATCGACATCTCGTTTCACGACCGAACATCAATCCCCCGGCAACCAGGCCCCCCCAACAACTCCTTTTTCTCGACTTGATGGGCAAAACCCAGGCGGCCTCTGATAACCCCGAGCAAGCCAAACAAATCTCGTTACAATCTCCCGCCTTCCGCTTCCACGTGGAACACCGCCTCAATTAATCACATCACTAAATACGCTTTCATATTTTTTGTGATATTTGCATAGAACCAGCTCACTTCCTACAATGCCCAACGCACTTTAGGGACACTCCGCCGTCATGACGCAGAAAAAACTGAGCGAACTCAGTGACAGGACGCTTGATCGCATCGTCGATGGCATCGTCGACGGTCGAAAGATCCTTGTCGATCCTGCCTCTGGCGGGTTTATCCATGGCGAAGACGGCTCGAAAGTGCCCCACTACACCACTGATATAAGTGCTGTACAGCAAGCATTTAAAAATTTAATTAAAGACGGCCGGCTTAAAGTTCGCTCCGACTGGCCCGTCTTAACCTCCCGCTCAAACTACCGTGGCAAAATGGAGTCCGTCGCCTTCCTTCTTCTCGACAAGAACACACTCCTCAAGCCCACCGCAGGAGCACGCACCTGGGCAGTCGTCAAAGACGGCAACCTCGCACGCGCCGTCTGTGAACTGATCGTCATTTACTTCCTGGACAATAAGACATTTGATGAACCCATTGACATGACCCAGTCCGCCGATGCCCCCTCAATCGACGAATCGAATCTTAACTCCAGCAATGACAAGTAATAGCAAGCGACCCCGGCATTCTGTCGCAGATCCCTCTGATACATCACATTTCAATGGAAAATTCATCACGCCCCCGTATAATTACTCGGCTCTGAATACGTCTGCCGACAAATCAAGGCTGCCACAACGCCGCCCACCCATGTCACGCTGAGCGTCGTATCTATTGTCCGGCAACCCCCTCTTGGAAGCAGACGGTCACGTCAGGATTCATGCAATACATGTCACCTTTGATCGAACATGATCTGTCTCACATCGCGGACTCCGAGCTGAATCGGCAGATCCACGACTCTATCGCATCCCTCACCCCCGACACCCTCGGCGGCGACAGCGACGCACTCAACTATTGCTCCGACCGAACCCTCACCCGCGACATCGTCGATAACGCCATCGTCACCGCCTACAACGACGACTTTGGCCTGGTTCTCAACCGCACAGACCTCACCGGCCGGCGTTACCTCGTCCTCCACGAAAAACGCACCCTGCGCCCCCTGAACCGCGTCCCCATCGGCGCCACAGGTGAAAACCGCGCCTACGCGGAACTCGCACTCCTGCGCCTGCTCTCACTCGCCGAACTCCACGGCCGCTGATAACCCCCTAATCCCCCGCTGCTCAACCCAAAGCACTCCACGCCCTCATCCGCAATGAGCACCTCTCTCCTGCCCCCTCTCTCCTTGGGAGAGGGGGCAGGAGAGAGGCAACCCCCGCACACCCTCAACGCAACGACTACAAACTCTTATCCCTCACCCTCAAGACAAAGGGATTTCACCTCACCCTAATCACCCGCTACACTCAAACACCCTCTTCAAATCACAAATTACAAATTCTAAATTTAAAATCCCCACCCCTCTCAATCCATCCTCGGCGCCCTCGCAATCCCCATCCCCGTCGATCCATACCCGTTTCCGCAATAAAACATCGTGATCTCCTTCTCCCCCACGATCACATGCGGATACTCCACCATCCTGCTCTCCCACGCGTTGGCGGGATTGGGTGCAAGCGCGATGTTGTCGCCCGGCAGCCCGCGGTCCCACGTCAGCCGATCCGCGCTCTGCGCTTCGCAGATGGAGTACGCCCCCCACTTGCTCCCAATCGCCGCGTAAACCGCGCGATACGAGCCATCCCGTGTCTGCCAGGTGTTGAGCCCGATCACCGCGGCGTTTTCATAATCCGCATCGCGCCGCGGGCTCAGCACCAGCCGCTTGCCGAACCAGTTGATCCCGTCATATGTGTCGGCGATGCACGCGTGCTTCTCCTGGTCCACCAGCAGGTCTTTGCTGGGCGTGCCCGTCGGCAGCGTGTAGTACATCCGGTAGCGCGTGCGCCCCTTGTCCTCGGCCGCAGGCGCAAGCTCGATGATCGTCCCCGCGCCGGCAATCGCCCGGTTGTTGGGAAACTCCGGAAACCCATCACCTGAAAGAATGTGCTTGTCGGAGTATTTCTTCCAGTTGATCAGGTCATCGCTCACGGCCAGCCCCATGCCATAAAAGCCCTGCAGGCCCACGCCTTCAAGCGCCGAACGCCCGGTGTAGTACAGATGCCATTTCCCGTTGATCTTGTGGACGTTGGGCAGCACGCACCACATTTCATCAAACGATCCCGGCCCGCCCACGTCCACCACCGGCCCGCGCCGGTCCCACGAATGCAGGTTGTTCTTGTGCGCCACGGCCAGGCAGATGCGTTTCTTCCCGTCCGCGCTTCCGCCGGAGTAAAACAGGTAATAGTGATCCCCCTGCGGAATGATGTACGGGTTCATCAGGGCTTTGACATCAAACCAGTTGGGCCCCAGCGGCAGCACAGGGTTTAAGGTATCGCGCGTCCAGGTGTGGGCTTTGAATGCGGGCATGGGGAATCCGGGGTCTGGGGTCTAGGGTCTCGTCGGATGTTAAGAGCCTGTTGGCCCTCTTCACACTATTGCGCGTATCATCTACCCTCCAATGTCCGCACGCCAACGCACCACGTTTTTTCATTACACATACGGCCACGCCACTTCCTCATTCTGACGAAACCCCAGACCCCGGATTCCCCATGCGCGCAATGCTCGTTCACCAGTTCGGCGGCCCCGAAGTCATCACCCCCGGCAATGTCCCCATTCCCACCCCTCGCCAACACCAGGCCCTGGTCAAAGTCCTCGCCTGCGGCATGAACCCCGTCGACTACAAAATCCGCCGCGCACCACGCTACAAAGACCGCAAAATGCCCATCATCCTCGGCGCCGATGTCTGCGGCGTCGTCGAATCCCTCGGCCCAGACACCCAGGACATCAATCCCGGCGACGTCATCTACGGCATGGCCAACCTCATGGCTGATGGCGGCTACGCCGAATACTGCCTTCTCGACACCCGCAACTGCGTCCACAAGCCAAACGCCCTCACCCCCATCCAGACCGCCGCACTCCCGGTCGCCGCGCTCACCGCTTACCAATCCCTCCATGATCGCGCGCGCATCAAGCCCGGCCAGACCCTCCTCATCCACGCCGGCGCAGGCGGCGTCGGCCACTTCGCCATCCAGCTCGCCAAAGCCCACGGCTGCCGCGTCCTCACCACCACCGGCCGCCCCGAAAGCGCCGCGTTCGTCAAATCGCTCGGCGCCGATGAAATCATCGACTACAAAACCCAGGACGTCGTCCAGGCCACCCTCACCCACACCAACGGTCAGGGCGCTCACGCCGTTCTCGACTACGTCGGCGGCACGGCCTTCGAACAATCCCTCGACTGCGTCCGCCCCGCCGGCAACATCGTCACCATCGTCGGCGACCCCTGCGCCGCCATCCCTGAAAAACTCTTCCGTAAAAACGCCACCCTCCACTTTGAATTCGTCGCCGCCGGCGTCGTCTACGGCTACGACATCGCCCGCCACAAAACCACGCTCCAGGGCCTTAACCACATGATCGACTCCGGTCGGCTCATCCCCCACGTAAGCAAAATCCTCAAACTCCAGGACGCCCCCGAAGGCCACCGCCTGCTGGAATCCGGCCGCACCCTGGGCAAAATCGTCATCGATCTTTCTCTCTGAAATTTTCGACCCAACTCCGCTCCTACCCAGCATCTCCACACCCCGGTAACCCGGCAACCCGATAACCCGGGCGCTCAAAACGCCCTCTTTTCAAAACCACCCACGCCACCATGGACTTTCCCTCAGCTTCCACCATCGCGTCTCTCCTGGTTCTCCTCTGGCTGGGGATTACATTTCTCATTCTCTACATCGTCTTCCTCAAGCGAGGCAGCAGTTCCTTCCACCGCGCCTGCTCCGCCGGCAAGCTTGAAAAAGTCCAGGCCATCCTCCAGGCCAACCCCGGCCGAATCAACGAGCCCGACCGCTTTGGCGTCTCCCCCGCCCAGTACGCCGCCGGCTGGGGCCGGCTCCCCGTCCTTCAATACCTGCACAGCAAAGGCGCCGACATCAACCAGGCCGACGCCGGCTGGACACCCCTGGCCCTGGCCTGCGCCGCGGGCCACCAGGCCACCTTCGACTTCCTGATCCAGCACAATGCCGACCCCAACCGGCCCGGCAAAAACGGCGTCATCTACCCGCTCCACACCGCCGTCAATCACGGCCGCATCCAGATGACCCAGGCCCTCCTCGAAAAAGGCGCAAACCCCAACCAGGTCGGCGAAAAGGGCATCACCCCCCTCCACCTCGCCGCCTGGCGCGGCCAGCTTGCCCTCATTCAACTCCTCCTCGAAGCCGGCGCCGACAAAACCGCCAAAGACGCCCAGAGCTTCACCCCCCGCGACTACTGCAAACAAGAACGCAACATCGAAGCCGAAAAAATGCTCGAATTCGACCCCAAAGCCTAACGTCAGCCGCTGCATCACTTCTAAACGTCAACGCAACAACTTCTCACGGCTCAATTCTTCTCCGAAAAACATCTAACATCTAACTTCATACATCTGACATCTTCCCCCAGCCCCTTCCCAACTCACTGAATCGCCATCCCATCCGCCGTCAGCTCCAGCGCCGTCGTCGCGCTCGTGGGCTTGATCCGTCCATCCACCGTCACCATGTGCGTCGTCTCCAGCGCGTGGTTGTACACGTTCACCGTCGGCGCTGTCGTGTTGTGCCCAAACCGGTTGTACGAAGTCCCCTTCACTTCCCCATAGAGCACCGTCCGGTCCGGCTCCTTGGCATCCCGGCGCATGGGGTATGTCACCGACGAAGGGTTAAACCCAAACCGCGCGCTGATCCAATAATTCCCATAGCGCGACTCCGCATACACGTGCGCCCGCGCATCCGCGAAAGCCGTCATCGCCGGGCTGTACTGCGACGCCGGACACATCAGCATGTTCGCCTGCGGAGTGGACTTCTGCTGCAGCGACCGGGTCGCCACATTCAAATAAGACTCAATCTGAAAGTAGTACCACATGTCCGCAGGCGGCGTGTAATTGGGATACGTGTCCAGCAGCACGCTCACCGGGTAGTAGTACTTCCAATCCCCTCGGTAAATCTCCCCGACCTGAAAAATCTGCCTCATGCGCGCCTTGCACTGCGTATCCCGCGCCGTCCGCCGCGCCGCCGACAACGACGGCACCATCAGCGCCACCAGCACCGTCACGATGGAGATCACCACCAGCATCTCAATAAGCGTAAAACCCGGCTCCACACGCCTTCCACCAGCCAGGGGCTCACTCCAAGGATTGCTTCCCATATCAACTCCGCTGCGGAAACCGACCGTTCGGCTTCACATAACAACCCGGATGATAAGCCGTCTAATCATCTTACTCCCTGGCTTGCCGGAAACAAGGGATTTTGTCACCCTATCTGCAAATCTTCACCTCTCTAAGGTTCCGCCATGTCCAACCAAGTCGTTCTCCAGCTCGACCCCACCCCCACCAATTCCCGCAACAGCGAAGGCGCCTTCATCACCTTGAAGGACGGCTCCATCCTCTTTGCCTACACCAAATACGCTGGCGACAGCGACGACGCCGGCCACGCCGTCATCGCCTCGCGCGTCTCCAAAGACAACGGCAAAACCTGGTCCCGGGAAGACCGGATCATCATCCACCAGGAAGGCGTGCTCAACGTCATGAGCGTCTCCTTCCTGCGCCTCCAGGACGGCCGCATCGCCCTCTTCAACCTCCGCAAAGATCACGGCGCCTACGGCGAAGTCTGCATCCCCTACGTCCGCTTCTCCTCCGACGAAGGCCAGACCTTCTCCGCACCCCTGAAAATCACCGCCCCCGACGGCTATTACGTCCTCAACAACGACCGCGTCATCCAAACCAAATCCGGCCGCCTCATCGCCCCCCTGGCCCTTCACCGCCATCGCGGCCAAATCCAACCTTCCACCAAAACCAGCTACCCCGAAACCCAGTGGAACGCCGGCGCTCTCATCCTCTTCTACCTCAGCGACGATGGCGGCCAACACTGGTACGAGTCCACCAATGCCCTCTTCCCTTACTCCGCTGATACCTCCGGCCTGCAGGAACCCGGCGTCATCGAGCTCAACTCAGGCCTCCTCATGGGGTACTGCCGCGCCGGCCAGTTCGGCCTCGCCGGCAGCCAGAGCCGCCAGTGGTTTACCTTCTCTGATAACCAGGGCGTCACCTGGAGCGACCCCAAGCCCTCCGACAATTTCATCTCTCCCTGCAGCCCGCTCTCCATCAAACGCATCCCCAAAACCGGCCACCTTCTGGCCCTCTGGAACGACCACTCCGGCCGCTTCCCCACCCAGCCCGCAGTCCAAAGCTCCTGGGGCCGCACCCCCATGGTCGCCGCCATCAGCCAGGACGAAGGCAAAACCTGGCAGCACCACAAGCTTCTGGAAGACGCCCCCGACCACGGCTTTTGCTACATCACCATCCACTTCACCGATGACGACTCCGTCCTCCTCGCCTACTGCGCAGGCGGCGCATCCACCAAGCTCGTCCTCGACCGCCTCCGCATCCGCAAACTCAGCCTTAGCTCCCTCTACGGCCAATAACCCATAATTCAAACTCAGCCAATCCTGCCCCCTCTCCCTTCGGAAGAGGGCCGGGGTGAGGGCCGCCTGCGAATAATCTCAACGCAACGACTTCAAAAATCCGCGTGCCACGCTCTCGTCCGCGTGAGCATGTCTTCCCATCTTGCCTTCAGAGCCACAAGCCAGAATCGCAACACTCCCAAACGCACAGCCCCTCCCTCACTTATCCCTTACACCTTGTCACTTTTACCTTTCTTCTCCCGCTGTACAATCGCACCACCCCCTCAAGGACTCGCCGCCATGTGCAACGCATCCCTTCTCCACCAAGCGGGTGTCTGCCTCTCGCGCCGTGACCTCTTCAAAGCCGGCGCCATCGTCGCGGGCACCGCAGCCCTCAGCGCAGCCCCCGCTGCGGCCCAGGAACCCAAGCCAAAAACCAAGCTCGCAGACCCCGGCCCCATGCTCCAGTTCAACCCCGGCAAGCTTGTCGACCTCACCCACACCACCACGCCCGACTTCCCCGTCTTCCCAGGCGGCCGCCAATTCTCCTCCAAAACCCTCTCCAAAGTCGTGCCCGACGGCTACTACACCAACCGCTGGGAAATTGACGAGCACACCGGCACCCACATGGACGCCCCCGCCCACTTTGTCACCGCCGGCGCAACCAGCGACCAGCTCTCCATCTCCAACTTCGTCGCCCCTCTGGTGCTCATCGACATCACCGACCGCGCCGCCAAAAACGACGACGCCTCCCTCTCTGTGGACGACATCCTCGCCTGGGAAAAAGCCAACGGCAAAATCCCCCCAGGCGGCTGCGTCGTCATGCGCTCCGGCTGGGAATCCCGCCTCGCCAAGCCTGGCGCCTTCCTGAATCAGGACGCCAAAAAAACCATGCACTTCCCCGGCTTCTCAAAGGAGGCCGCCGCCCTGCTGGTCAAGGAACGCAACATCAAAGGCGTCGGCGTCGACACCCTCTCGCTGGACATCGGCGCATCCCACACCTTCGACGCCCACAAGGTCATCCTCAACGCCGGCCTCTGGGGCATCGAAAACCTCGCCAACCTCGCCAAAGTTCCCCCCTCCGGCGCAACCATCCTCGTCGCCCCCATCAAAATCAAAAACGCCTCAGGCGGCCCCGTCCGCGTCTACGCCAGCCTCCCGTGAAAAAAGGGATAAGGTAAAAGGAACAAGGACAAGTACCACTCGCCAAACGCATAGAATCTTCCTCCTTCTCTCTTACTTATCCCTTGTACCCTATCCCTTGTACCTTTCTTCCGGGACCCCCATGGCCCAGCGCCGATTCCACTACGAAGCCGCCTTTGAGCATTACCTCCGGGCCAACACCATCGCTTACGTCGCCGTCGACGAAGCCAGACGCGCGCTCCAGGGCTCGCCCGACACTTCCCTCAAAAGCTTCGACTTCGTCGTCTACTCCAAATTCGGCGCAAACCTCATCCTCGACGTCAAAGGCCGCAAACACACCGGCCAATCCGGCAACGTCATGCAAAACTGGGTCACCCAGGAAGACATCGACAGCCTCCAATCCTGGCAAGCGGTCTTCGGCTCCGGCTTCGAACCCATCTTCGTCTTCGTCATGTGGTGCCAGGCCCCGCCCCCCGACATGCTCTTCCACGACATGTACGAATTCTCCGGCAAGTGGTACGCCCTGCTGGCGGTAAAACTCTCCGACTACCGCAAACACATGCGCCCTCGCAGCGCCAAATGGCGCACCGTCCATGTCCCCGCAGAAGCCTTCCGCAACATCACGCATCCACTGACGAAGTTGCTGTGATCAAACGCCAAACGGGTGCACGACAAATTCTGCGTCTGGACCGGGAGCGCCGGCGTCCCGCCGGCTCCCGATCAACCCCCTCCACCGATATAAGTGAACTCTTCAGTCGCCAATCTCCCTAAATCTGCTCTCTCCACTGAATCCGTCATGCACCCACGCAAACCGAATCAGAGGCCCGCACTTTCTTAAACTCTCTCCCTCTGAAGAGAGCCTAAGAAATTTGAATCCGCCTATCTATTCCACTTTTTTTCCCGCGGAAGAATTTGTGGATTTCTGCGTGTAGGCCGTAGTTTTGGTATTGGTCAACGGGCGTATTTTTATCTGATTTGAGCTTGGAAATCGAAGGCTCTGATTCGCCTCTAACCGCATATGCTGCGTCGAACTATCAGCCCAAACCTCGATGGGAGCATCCGCCCAAATAATGGTGGGCAATCCGTTAATGTTAACCGAAGTAATGGTATTTGAATTACCTAAGCTTATATTGTTAACCGGTGGGATCGGAACAACACTCACATTGGTCGGTTTTTCGATATTATTATCAATCTGAGAATATCCCATAGTGGCGCTAGACGACAATGATCGCATGTGTATGGTGTGACTTGCTTGAAATCTTCGTTTCTCTCCCGAAGTGAGCGTGATGCGATGTGTCGAACTATCTGCCCATACCTCGACAGGTCCATTCGCCCAAACGGTAGCCTGACGATACCCCGGCACGAAACTACAAATACTGTTCAGTCCAAGCAGTTCATGTTCATTAACATGAAGAACTCTGCCGCCAGATTCAAACGCTTCTTTTTGCGCCGGGCGTGGCAAATTTCTCACTTCTGGCTCTGCAGGTCTCTCATATCCATTTAATTTAGATTGATCGACTTTCTGTGACAAACGCGTGACTTCTGTTCGCAAGCTTTGAACTTCTTCTTTCAGCTTGGCCGTTTCCTCGGTCGAATGATGAGCGCTATCGCCTTGTAAGTCAACAACGCTCTGTGCCAAACTTGCCACGGATCCACCAGCACTAACGGCAGTCCCAGGCGAAGGCGCTCTAAAAAAAGCAATGACAGAAATAAGACATGAGAGCAATGCAAAAATCACGACAGCTTCTTTCATAGATTTCTCCGTCACATGTTGATTAAATTTTAACCATTATACAGTATTGATCAAATGTCAAGGGAAGCTGGCAAAGAAACGGGAACGAGCACCATTCTGACACAATCCCCAACCTCCCAAAATCGACAATCCCATGCCTCATCAAAATTTATGCATTATAAACCGAATTCCATAAAACGGCAACGCCCCCATCAATCAAGAGAATAAGAGGTAATACACTTCAAAATCCATCTGCTTTCTTGAAACAAATTGTTATTACGCACCCTCGAATCGGCCCTTCCAAATCCTCACACTGCAATTACTTCAATCATTTTTCTTCCGATGGAGCCGCCGCATGCGGCTTTTTTGCAACCAGTCTGAATTCTTTTGAATCCTCCGGAAACCATAATTTACTGTGATTTGCGATTGATTCTGGCGAAATAAAATCAAGAACATTTGCGATGAAATAGCCAGCCGACATGTTTTCTAGTTCATAAGAATGCCATTGCTCATAATTCTCGTCTCCACCTGTCGGCGCGAAATCCCAGAACCGCGTGAATAACGAACAACCCAAATTGACAAAATTCACAACTTGAGATTTGTGCTTACAAATCCCACTAAGATTTTCTAGCAGCCATTCGTGGTCTTGAATTTTATTCTCATAGGCGAATAACCCAAGGCAAGAATGAGCGCGGTGCTTTCCCAGTTTTCTGCCAATTGCAGCCAGTTTTTCAAGTGATTCCGTAACAACAGCTTTTGTGGCTGTCGATTTAACTTCGATCACTGCTACAACAGCATCGGGTGTGACAAACGCTAAGTCGCCCTGACGAAACAGTATCGGACGATCCGCACGATAAATGAGAATGTCACACTGTGTCGTTGGACCATTTTCCGTAATCACGAAGCCGCGGCCAATGTTTACACTGCTTGGAAGTCTTTGAGCAATCATTGCTCGCAAAACGCTTTCACGCCATTCCCCGTGCGTTAGCCAATGGCTTTTGGCTATAAAATTTCGAACACGATCTTTCACCGACTCGAGCTCGGCAGTCAAAGAGCGATAGTATGCTGGAACGTCCATTGGTTAGTTTCCTTTTGATCGAGGCGTCAAAACTAAATTGCCCGCCAACTGGTAAAGCCATTTTCTCTGGCCACCTTGAGTTGGGCTTCCGCCAGTTTCATCTTCGGATTGTTCTTTTGTTCCCGCTCCAGCAGCCGCTCGGCTTCCTCTTTCATGCGATCCAAGCTGGGATGGGCCAAGAATACGCCTACAGAACCAAATGACTTGGACATGAGACGCCTTCCGTCCATTGATTTACCCGTTGTGTCCGCGTCTCACGCTGGAGGTTATGTTTTGTCGCCCCGCGCCTCGCGCGGGGCAACATATCGAACAAGGTGGGCTGAATCCTTTTCGTGGACCGAATGCCACCTTCATGGACGCCAGTACGGTATCAAGCCAGCCAACGCGGGACAAGAGCTATCCTCGCCACCTGTGAATTTGCCCTCAAAAAGGGCAACGCCCCACGGCGCGGTTTACGATCATTATCAGCCCCTGGATTTTCCACAACACCATAAGCGCAACCAACGCGGTTCGCTAAACGCATCAATTACCTGAATTTACACCCGTTGATGCTGATTTCACAAAACGGCAACGCCCCCATCAGGAGAGAACATAAGAAAAAAGCCCCCGGCTCAACGCCAGGGGCTCTCCGATCTATATAGCTGCGCATAGCACCATTGCTTGAAACTTTTTAAGCAGTAGATTTATTGCCGCTTAATCAGGGAGGCCAAGGGAGATTGGGAACATTCACCTTGACATTCTCTGGTGGTCTAAAGTCGTTTCGCCGCATGTGCTCAATCATCCGATCTGGCAGCCTTACGCCGTGCTTTCGAACCAAATGCGCCAACCCCTCTGGCCAAACCCAAGTGCCATCCGACTTATGCGCACTAGGGTTTCCAGTATCCTGACCGCAAAGACCGCACTTAACACTAGGCATACCTGCGACAATCACCACCTTGGTCTTATCCAAGTATAAAAGTGCCTGCTCTTTTTCCGCAGGATCCCAATCTGGGTCAACAAATTGCTCCATGGGCGGCCGTTCTGGTTTATGGATATTAATGGGCCTCCAAAAACCAAACCAGTTATGGGGCCAATTTTCAAAATGATTCATATTTATCTCCTTAAGGATTCTTTTTCGGTTTAAATTCAACAAACTTGCCATTGTGAGGATAAACAGCCTCATACGCCCGTATCCTGCCTGGATATTCCAACCATTGCCCGGGACCGATTGTGAACTGCCCATCACCGTGCGCCCACAAATAGTCATTAGGTGCCCACACGGTCACTCCCAATTGATTCGCCAGTTGCTGCGCAAAACGACAAAATTCCAGCCTCAAGACGCTCCAAAACGTTCATTCAAAACAGTTGCTTCGGCACCTCTTTTTCTCTTTTTTTCACGATTCAGGAACGAAATTGCGTAACATTTGAAACGATAACCTCAATTATTTCATATGCTTACAACTCTTTAACTTGATTTCATAGGACGGCAACGCCCCCATCTGCCAAGAGTGTAAGAACCAATGGGCCTTTTTTATCTTCAACCCCTCACCCCACCCTCCTCCGAATCCCCCCATACGCCCCCTCAACCAACCGCCTCACCGCCACCTCATCCACCGCCACCCCC
>CAZIWA010000074.1:0-27555 GCA_964542875.1 uncultured Phycisphaeraceae bacterium | reverse complement strand
CGGCGCGGTATTTAAGTTCAGCTTGCCCAACGTGGGCAAACCGCCGAGCATGGCTGATGCGCCAATCACCCCGATGAATGAGGGATAACGTGGCTGCTGATGCTCCTTTGATTTTGGTGATTGATGATGAACCTCAAATTCTCAGGTTCCTCAGAATTGCATTGGCCGGGGCCGGGTATCGCGTGGCGGAAGCCGATACGGGCAAGCAGGGGCTGGCCCTGGCAGTCTCCCAGCCGCCAGAGCTGATCCTGTTGGATTTAGGCCTGCCAGATATGGACGGGCTTGACTTGGCAAGGCAGGTGCGCACGTGGTCAGGTGTGCCGATCATCGTGCTTACGGCGCGCGGGCTGGAGAAAGACAAGGTGGCTGCGCTAGACCTGGGCGCCGACGACTACCTCACCAAACCCTTCGGGGTCGGTGAGCTTCTGGCAAGGATCAGGGTCGCCCTCAGGCATTCGTCACGCGTCAAGGAGGGGCCACCCGACCCGGTGTTTGCATCGGGCGCGCTGAAAGTCGACCTAGCCGCGCGGCAGGTGTTTTTGAATGGGACGGAGGTTCGACTCACGCCCTTGGAGTACAGGCTGCTGGCGCTCATGGTGCAGCACGCGGGAAAGGTCTTGACGCACACATTTTTGCTTAAGGAGATATGGGGTCCGTCGTCTGTCCATCAGACGCACTATCTGCGGGTTTTCATGGCCAATCTCCGGCATAAGCTGGAGGAAACCCCCGCGCGCCCGACGCTTTTGCTGACGGAGCCGGGAGTCGGCTATCGGCTCGTCAGCGGTAATGACTGAGGGCTCTTCATATTTCAGTCAGCTTCCACTGCGGCGCTTCCTTATGCAGACTCAGGTAGAAATGTCGGCATGGCTGATGCCGGTGACGCGTCAGCGCCCGTCTGGGCACTTGTAGAGCCCTGGGATAAGCTCGCTCCAACGGTCTGACACGGTTTTTATGGACGGCCCATTGCCACGTGCTGCTCTTTTCGTGTAAACTTATATCTCGACTAGGATCGGTCTACCGCGACTTATGGCCACTTATTCAAATGTGTGTCTAAAAGTCAAAATAGACAATCGCTCGAAGAGTCGTAAAGCCTTAAAAGAAGAAGGCTTAGATAAATTTTCTGTCGCGGGCGTAATTCAGCGGTAGAATGCCAGCTTCCCAAGCTGGACGTCAGGGGTTCGAATCCCCTCGCCCGCTTTAAAAATAAGGCCTTTTGGCGAGGCGCGCCGGGAGGCCTTTTGTGTTTCAGCCAATTTTTCATCCAATTCGGCGAATGATCGCTTGTACTTCTTCGGTGGGAACGGCGGCGTAAATCTCTGTGGTGCTGATCTGCTCATGGCCCAAAGCGACTTGCGCCACCTCAAGCCCGGCCTGCATCCGGAACCGGGTTGCGGCGTTGTGGCGGAGCTGGCCCGGGCTCCAGATGTCGATACCCAGGTCTACGCATGCCCGACGGATAGCGCAGGCAAAAGTCTTCGTGGTGTAGGTCGGCGCGTATGCAGTCGGGTGCGTTTGGTGTTTGGTTTAAGAAGGGGGCAATAAAACACCGTAGATCCCGGATGGTCTACGGTGAGTGATTGGCGTTGGGGGTTTGCTTGAGGCGATGGTCAGGGCAGTTGGGTGAGCAGGGACTGGAACATCCAGGATTCGTTGTTGGTGCCCCAGTAGGAGGGGTGCCATTGGACGTGGCCGTCGATCATGACATTGTGGGTGCCGAGGGCGACGGCGTCGCCGCTGGTGTCGTGGGTGTTGGAGGGGTGGGACCAGCTGAGGCCGGCGTTGGGGTTGCCTGGGGTCCGGATGTTGTCGGCCCAGACGATTCGGGCGGAAGGCCGTTGGGCGTCGCTGAATTTGAAGACCTTAGGCATGCTGGGGGTGGTGCGTGAGGGGCCGACCCAGTAGGCATAGTTGACCTGTTCGCGATGGTCGGAGGTCCAGCCGAGGCCGCTGGGTGCGTAGGTGGGATCGGTGTACCACCTGGGGTTGAGAAAGACATTGCGGAGGGAGAAGTCATCGATGCGCCGATCGGCGGCGGGGCACCACCAGGCGCGGGGGTTGTCCATGCCGTAGTTTTCGAAAAGTGTTTTCTTCATGTCGCTTTCGATGCGCATGCGTCCGCCGGTGGAGCCTTCGGCGCCGGCGTAGGGGACGACGCCTTTGTTGTCATTGGAATAGGTGAAGCAGGAAATGAAGAGGCCACGGAGGTTGGCCTGACACTTGATGCGGATGGCGGCATCGCGCGCCCGGCTGAGGGAAGGCAGAAGGATGGATATCAGGACCGCGATGACAGAGATAACAACCAACAACTCGACAAGGGTGAATGCTCTGCGCATGGAGGCAACTTTCAATTGAAGGTAATCAAAGCCCGGCGAGGTGATCTCTCTTAATACAACCTAGGTTATATGGAAAGTTAATTCATTGCAAGAAAATTTTGTGGGCCAAGTTAAGAGACGCGTTGATGGATAAGCCCTTGGCTGAGCCAAGCGATGATTCGCGCGAGCTTTTCCAAAGGAGAGGAGCAGGAATTGTATGCAAAGAAAAAACACCCGGCGATTGGCCGGGCGTTTTTTCTTAATTATGGGATTGGCTTTTAAGCGATCAGGCCGTCGCGGGGGTCGGCGCCGAGGCGGACCGAGATGCGGGGAGGGGGGCCTGGTTGCGTGCCTTGTGTTCGGCTTCGGAGAACTCGACGTCTTCACCCAGGCGCACGAGGCGTGCGGAGTTGAAGATGACGATGAGGCCGGAGATTTCATGAAGCACGGCGGCGGTGACGGGGCCGATGTAGCCGGCGGCTGCCAGAGGGATGAAGATCAGCAGGGAGAGGCCTGCGATGATCATGTTCTGGTAGATGACCGACGTGGTGGTGCGGGAGAGCCGGATGATGAAAGGGATCCGGTTGAGGTTGTTGTTCATGAGGGCGATGCGTGCCGACTGAATGGCGACGTCCGAACCGGCGGCGCCCATGGCGATGGAGATATCGCCGGCGGCAAGAGCGGGGGCATCGTTGACACCGTCGCCGACGACGGCGACGCGATGGCCGCGGCCTTTGAGGAAGTCCACCATTTCCAGTTTTTCCTGGGGGAGCACTTCGGCCTTGTATTCGACGTTCATTTCGGTGGCGACTTTCTTGGCCACGCTTTCACGGTCACCGGTGACGATGATGAGGCGCTTCATGCCCAGGTCGCGGAGCTGGTTCATGGCGTTCAAGGCTTCGCCACGGGTTTTGTCTTCCATGCCGAGCCAGCCGAGATACTTGCCGTCCTTGACGACAAAGAGGAGGGACATGCCCTGGGCGTCAGGGCTGGTGAAGCCGGCGTTGATCTTGCTGATGCAGTCGGCGCTCAAGCCGATTTCCTTGGACTCCATGAGCCACACAGCGCGGCCGACATAGATGGTGGAGCCTTCGATGACGGCGCGGACACCGCGGCCGGCGATTTCTTCAAATTGATCAGGCTGAGGGGAGACGAGGCGGGCTTTCTTGGCCACTTCGATGACGGCGCGGGCCACGGGGTGGCGGGAGTTTTGTTCGGCGGCGGCGGCGGTCTTGAGGAGCTCAGCGCCGGGGACGCCGTCAACGGGGGTGAGCCGGGTGACGGAGAGCTGGCCGGTGGTGAGGGTACCGGTTTTATCGAAGATGATGGCGGTGAGGTTGCGTGCGGCTTCAAGATCAACAACGGACTTGATGAGCACACCCAGACGGGCTGCGGCCGAGAGCGCGGCGACCATGGCCGTGGGGGTGGCCAGGATGATGGCGCTGGGGCAGGCGAGCACGAGCATGGCGATGGCGCGACGCCAGACTTCTTCGGTATCGGGCATGAGGCGCATGGCAAAGAAGAGGTAGATACCCACGAGCATGAGCGCGGTGGGGGTGTACCAGCTCGCGTAGCGGTCGATGAGCTTCATGAGGGGGATGCGTGAGTTCTCGGCGTCGAGGATGAGTTTCTTGACGCGGCCGAGGGTGGTGTCGGAGCCGGCTTTGGTGACTTTGATGTCCATGACGCCGGTGACGTTGATGGTGCCGCCGAAGGCTTCGTCGCCTTCGGTTTTATCGACGGGGAGGGATTCGCCGGTGATGGAGGCCTGGTTGACGGTGGACTGGCCTTTGGCGATGACGCCGTCGGCGGGGATGTTGTCGCCGGGGCGGACGCGGACGATGTCGCCGGGCTTGAGCTCCCTGGCTTCGGTTTCGGTTTCGGTGCCGTCGGCGTTGACGCGGGAGGCGCGGGTGGGGGTGATGCGGATGAGGGATTCAATGCTGGCCTGCGCGCCGGCGGCGGTGCGGCTTTCGATCATGACGCTGATGTACATGATGAAGGCGACGATGGCGGCTGCGGTGTACATCTGAATCGCAAAGGCGGCGAGCACGGCCAGGGCAGCGAGCTCCACCATCTTGGTTTCGCCTCGGAGCATGTCCTTGGCGGCGACAACGATGAGCGGCACGCCCAGGAACATGGCGGAGGCCATGGCCAAAAGGGCGGGGTATTCGTCGTTGGTGTAGAGGATTTGCGCGAGGAAGGAGCAGATAAGCAGCACCCCCCCGAACATGACGAGAAGGATCTGGACGCCGATTTTGCCGGTGCCCGCTTCACGTGCGATGGATTCAAACGATTCCTGGTGACCTTTGGCCATGCCGATGCCTCGTCTCTCTCTAACTTTGGTTTTCCAGTCCGTACCAGACGTAACTCTTCTACCGTTGCCAAACTACTTTACGCGTACCTGGGCTCTCACGTAAACCATTGCTGGCTTTGGAAATGATAGCCAGAAGTCCCCCGGTTGATCCACCCGGCATGCCGTGAAGGCATGATGTCTATACGCCTGAACGAGCGGTTTGGTTCGGGCGGGCCTGATCTTATCGACAAAAGGCCAGGGTGGCTGGGGTGTCCACGACTTTACCCCATGCTATCCACGCTGTTGGTTAGCGTTTCGATAAGCACCGGGAGTGGTTTTGGCGTAACGCTCGAAGACGGCGTGGAACTGGGAGACGGAGCCGAAGCCCGCGGCGCGGGCGATATCGGCGATTTTTGCGTCCGTGCAGGCCAGCAGGCCCTGGGCGCTGGCCACACGGTGCTGATTGATGAAGTCCAGCAGGCCGGTGCCGGTGGCCCGCTGAAAGAGCCGGGAGCCGTAATCCGGATGGAGGTTCACACTGGCGGTGACCTGGCTGACTGAGACGGGGCGGCCGGCGTTTTGGGCGATGAAGGTGATCATTTTCTGCACGGCGTCGGGGGCGCCGGACGGGTGAGGCATGGGCTGAGAGGTGGCGCTGGGGTCGATGTCCATGGCCAGGCGGTTCACGCGGGCCTCCAGTTCCAGCAAGACCACGCGGCGGGCCTCGGGCGTGGGGTTTTTCAGGTCGTGGCACCAGCGGTCCAGGAGGGGGGCGTCGGTGATGAGCCGGGCCGGGCTTGGCTCGGCAAGGGTGCGCCCGGACATGATCGCCCGGGTGAAGCCGGCGGGGAGATTCCAGGAGAGAAACCAGGAAAGCGGGAAGCTGATGGAGAGAAGATCGTTGAGCGGGGAGAGATAATTGGCCCGGTGAGGGATGGCGCCCCAGGAGATGGCGAGGCGGCCGGGAGGAATCATAAAGCTTTCACCGGTAGAGACTAATACTTGCACCTGGCCTTGCAGAACCAGATGCAGGGCGATTTCATTTCGGCGGACAAAGCCGGGCATTTTGTATTCGCCCACGGTGAAGCGCCCCGCGGAGAAGGGGATGTTCATCAGGGGGGCGTTTAGGGTGGGATGGCGCATGAGGAAGTCCCGTGTCCGGAGTCCCGGGCCGGAAGAGTTGAAGAGGGATGTTAGGGTGTAAAAGTCGGAAAGCCAGATAAGAGAGGGTGACAATCGGATAAATCTCGGGTTAACCGAGGATAGGTTGGTTGTATCAGGTTCCAACCATTCTTCCAAAGGTGATTTTTATGACAGCGACAGCAACGACGACGGCGGTGGGTGCGAGTTCGGCGATTCTTCCCGGGGAAAAACTCGGTGAGGAAGCTTTGGCAAAAGCGCTGGAAGTGTTTTACCGGGAGGGGGTTGCGGTGATTCCAGGGGTGCTTACGCCTGGCGAGGTGCAGGCATTGCGAGAGATCACTGACCGGGCGGTGGCGGGGGGTGATAACCAGGAGCGCAAGTATTACGTGGGGCCAGTGTTTAATGCGCCGGTGCTGCGACATACGCAGTCCGTGGACCGGGCGTTTTGCGACATGCTGGTGCGGGAGCCGTTTTTGCAGATTGCCGAGGCGGTTTTGGGGCCCAATTTCTGTTTTTGCGGGCAGAACGTGATTCGGAGCGGGAAGGATACGGGGATCAACGGCTGGCACGTGGATGACCATGTGGAGTTTCCGCTGCCGGCGGAGGTGGCAAGGCATGATCCGAGGATCAAGATGCCGGTGCAGTGGTTCAGTTTTCAGATTGCGTTATCGGACATTGATGGTCCTGAGCATGGTCCGACGCAGATTGTGCCGGGGAGCCACTATTCCGGGCGGGAAGTACCCGGCGGGCGCGGGAAGCAGGATGTGCCCGACCCGGTGTTTGAAGGCCGCGGGCCGGTGAATGTGTACGCCAAAGCGGGGGATATCTACCTTTTTAATCACCAGACGTGGCATCGCGGGTCGGTGAATACGTCCGACCGGGTGCGGTACCTGATGCAGAACCAGTATGGCAAGTCCTGGCTGCTTAATCGGTTTGGCACGGCGCATATGGACTGCAATCTGCCGCAGGAGGAATTGGCGGGAGCGAGCGAGCGGCTGATGAAGTTTTTGAAGCAGAGGAAGTGAGGGGGCGTTATAGAAGTACATTTGTGGACACGTGGTGGAGTGGGATGTATCGATATGCTGTGGTGGGATGACTTGCCCAGCCTCTTGGCAAATCCGGGCATTGTGGTATACTGTCCCGTCTCGGTTTGTTTCAATTGAACGCTTTTGAGGTGACTTATGGCACATAAAAAGGGCCAAGGCAGCACGTCCAACGGTCGGGACTCTAACCCCCAATACCGTGGTATTAAGCTTTACGGCGGGCAGAAGGCCCAGACCGGCAGCATCATCATTCGTCAATGCGGCACGCAGTTCAAGCCGGGCCTGAACGTGGGCGTGGGCAAGGACTACACGCTCTTCGCCCTGACGGAAGGCGTTGTCGAATTCCAGGGCCGGAAGGTCCACATCAAGCCGCAGGCCTGATTCGGGCTGGGGTTAAAAAGCCCTGGACCAATCAACTTGCCTGGCAACACGAACACCATCAACGGGCGTCACTCACGGCGCCCGTTGTGCTTTGGGGTGTTTTAAGAATCGCGATTCAGAACACTCTCACCCCAGCCCTCTTCCTTAGATGGAGAAGTGGTCAGATAGAGCGGAGCTGGATCAGTCAAAGGTCTCCTTTGGGAAACAGCCATGCTTGTCGATAGCACAGTCATCTATGTCAGAGCGGGACACGGCGGGGCGGGGCACGTTGCGTTCCAGCGGTTTAAGTACATTCCCAAGGGCGGGCCTTCGGGTGGTGACGGCGGCAAGGGCGGGTCGGTGTACCTGGTGGCAACGCCTGGGGTGGACACACTGCTGGACCTGACGGGCAAGCACCATTACAACGCCGAACGCGGGATCGACGGGGGCATCAAGCAAAAGACAGGCGGGGACGGCGCGGACCTGATGATCCGGGTGCCCATCGGCACGCTGGTGTACAACGAAGCCACAGGTGAGTTCATCGTCGATCTGGCGGAGCCGAATCAGTCGTATCTGATCGCCAAAGGCGGCAAGGGCGGCTGGGGCAACGAACATTTCAAATCATCCACGCATCAATCGCCGACGGAATCAACCCCTGGGGAACCGGGCGATGAGCTTTCGGTGCGGCTGGAACTGAAGCTGATCGCGGATATCGGGATCGTGGGCAAGCCCAACGCGGGCAAGAGCACGTTGCTGTCGCGTATCAGCCGCGCGCGGCCGAAGATCGCGGATTATCCGTTTACGACGCTTGAGCCCAATCTTGGGATCGCGGACCTGCCGGGCGAACGGCGCATGGTGGTGGCGGACATCCCCGGGCTGATCGAGGGTGCGCATGCCGGCCACGGGCTGGGCATTCAGTTTTTGAAGCACATCGAACGGACGAGGCTGCTGATCCACCTGCTGGAAATCGATCCGACGGACAACTCCAACCCGGTGAAGAATTACCAGGTGATCTGCGATGAGCTTTCGCAGCACTCGAAGATTCTGGGCGCCAAGCCGCAATTGGTGGTGCTGACGAAGATGGACCTTTTGACCACGGAAGAGGATCGCAAGACGGCGAAGGAATTGATCGAGAGCGAGATCAAGATCCCGGTGCTGGCGATTTCATCCGCGACGGGCGAAGGCCTGAGCCAGGTGTTGGAAAAGGCCTGGGAGATGCTGCAGGAACTGAAGACCAAAGAAGCGCCGATGGTGGCGGACATGAACCGCCCGCCCAACCCCAGGGCGATTCCCAAGCATCTGCGCGAGAAGATGAGCGAGGAGGGCGTGGATGATGACGATGAAGAATTCTTCCCGCCAGCGGACCCGGACCAGGTGGAGTATGTCGAAGGCGATGCGGAGTCTGGCTTTTCAGATGAATGGGAATCTGACGAGGGTGAGGATTTTGAGCCGCCGGCGATGGGTAAGGATTTGACGTAAGGGGTGGGGCGGGGCAATGAGATCGTGATCGAGCGGTGAGGGTGTAATGTGCGTGGCCCTTACCCGGGCCCTCTCCCAAGGGAGAGGGGGGACGGAAAGACGCAGCATTCAAACATCAAGCCTAAAATCAGACCATGTCATACAACCTTCTGGCGATCAACATCGGGAACACCAACGTTCAAGCGGGCATTTACGTGGAGGGTCAGCTTTCTGAGACGCTGATCATCCGGGCCAGCGATAACGCCGCGCAGCAGGTGACGCTTCAGCAGGCGTGGGACCGGATCAAGGATCTGGCGGACCCGGTGGTGGTGGTGGCCTCGGTGAATCCGCCTGTGGCGGACAAGCTGGTGGGCTGGGCGGCCGGCGCGCTCAACACACAGATCTTCCGGACCGAGATCGACATGGACATTCCCGTGGGCCGGCAACTGGACCCGGAAACGATTGTGGGTGAAGACCGGCTGCTGGCTGCCGCTGCGGCGTACCACGTGTTGAAGCAGGCGTGTGTGATCGTAGATGCGGGTACGGCGATCACGATCGATTTTGTCGACGGGGCAGGCACCTTCCACGGCGGGGCGATTGCCCCAGGCGCGCGCATGATGCTTAAGGCGATGACGCAGGGCACGGCGCAACTGCCGGAGATCGAGCTTAACAAGCCGGGTGAGGCCATCGGGCACAATACGACGCAGGCGATGCTGTCCGGCGTGTACCACGGCATCCGCGGCATGGTACGCGAGCTGGTGGAGCAGTACGCACAGCAGGTGGGTACCTTCCCCATGGTGGTGGCGACGGGCGGCGATGCGAACCTGCTGTTTGAGGATTTTGATTTGATCGACCGGATCGTGCCGGACCTGACGCTGCAGGGAATCCTGGTGACGGCGAAGGTGTCGCTTGAAGGTGGCGGGCCGGAGTAAATGCGGCGGTGCGAGGGTGAGAGACTCACTAGAAACGGGCGCAACCGCGTAGGCGGTGTGCTTACCAATCAAAAGATGTAGGCGCGAGCGACCGCGATGGCCAGGACAAGGCCGTACAGGCACATGGCGGAGCGTCGGTAGTCTGCGACGATGCAGAGGGTGGCCATGCAGGCGGTAAAGGTCACAACGGCAACGGAATAATAGAAGAAATTATTTTCCCGGCGAGAGTCGGGAACAAAGTAGATGACCATGTGGACGATGATGTATCCAGAAATGGAGGCCATCAAGAGTGCGTCCGCCAGGCGTACGTTCATGGAGCGGCAAGGCTGGCGGCGGACTTCGCGAAAAAGCAGCCAGATCAATGCGATGGTGGCCGCCAGGGGAAGCAAGCAATAGAGGACGAAAAAAAAGGGCCAGTAACTCATCACGCGACCTCCGAATTTTTTAAGAGGTGGTGGGTGGACCATGCCCGGCTGAATAAAAACACGATCATAAGACTGATGCCCAGAAAGAATGTCGCGGATTGCCGGGAGATTAGCGGGCCGTGTAAGCCGACAAGATAGGGCAGGGCCGCGAGCCCCACATAGATGCAGAATTGCCCAACAATGAAGAGGACTGTGGAGTCAACGGGGTCCATGCCGGCGAGACGGCGCGCTTGAAGATCCACCCAAAGGAGCGAGGTGCCGAAGGCGGCAATAGCCAGGTGCACAAAGAGGTAACAGGGTAAGAAGGGATTTGGGAAGCTGTCGTTTAAGTCGCGAAAAGGCATGCCGCTGAAATAGACTCTGGGGAAGGGTGGGTAGGTGGTCAGCGCCATTAAAACAAGCGTGGTGAAGGCGACGAGGCCCAGGGGCAGGGCGCGGCTTAGGTACATGAAGTTCAGCCGGCGTGCGGGAGAGAGGCCGATGGCCAGAAGCTGGTTATCCACTGCGCGGAAGCGAAAGGCGAACGCGATAGACATGAGAAAGAAAATGAACGCATTAATACTGAAAAACCCCGCGGGGATGGTGGGATAGATGGGTGTCAGAATGAGCATCGTCACGATCGGGATGGCGGTGATGCTCAAGCCGGCTTTGAAATAGAGGCGGAGAATCGGAAATGCGGTTTTCATTTTTCAAACCTCCCCAGATCGAAAAAACTGATGGCATGCGGGCCCCAGGGGGCCGGGATTTCGTCGAGCGGTTGACCGCTGAGCCATTGGATGAAGCTTTGGCCGGCTTTTGCGTAGGAGGCGACGGAGGCGTCGGGGTCTGCGGCGAGGGTTGAGAGGGTGGATTGGTTTTCGGGCGTGGGCCAGCGGACGATGAGGTCGATGCCCGCTTTGCGGGCGAAGGGCTCGGCGCGGGCGAGGAGCGGCGTGATGGCGCCGGGGGAGATATAGCCCGTTTGGACGGCGAAGGAAAGCTCCTGGGCCTTGGCTGTGTCATCAAGGGTTTTAAGGGAGAAGAGCAGGGTGAGACGCTGGATGTCCTGCGGCTGGGAGCAGAGATTTTGTGCTTTGAGATCGGCGAGGAAGTTGGGGGGAACACGCGCGGGGTTTTTGATGCCGTAGGTTTCAGGGTGGGCAATCACCTGGGTGGCGATGTCCTGGGTAAGCTTGGCGAGCTGGTCGGGGGTGGGCTTTTTCGAGGCGGCCCAGGCGGTGATGATCTGGTTTGCGTGGCGGCCGTAACCGGAGAGGATGGGCTCAAGGGGGTGAGGCTGGGACATGGAGGAGAGGGCGAAGGTGAGGTCGCGCGTGAGGTCTGCCCAGGTTCGGCCCTTGGGGATGAGGCGTGGGTCGGCCAAGACCTGAAGGTAGGGCTCGGGGCGGGTTTCATTAAGCATCCAGAGGAGTTCATTAAACCGGCATTGGACGGGAGAGAACTTGATCGTTTCGGCTTTGGTGGGGGTGTAGTTTTTGAGGAAAGCTTTTATGTAGAGGTCGCGGACGGGTTCTTCGGGTTGGCCGGGCTCGGGCACGGGGCCAAAGGCGCGCTGCTGAAAGAGGTTAGGCGGGAGTTGAAAGTCGATTTGACGTTCGCGGCGCATTTCCAGAAGGGCTTGAGCGATTTGCTCGGCGTGGTCGGCGCGGAACTTTTTTCCTTCGGGGCCTGACATGCCTGCGCCCCACATCAAGGTCCATTTCAGCGCATTGGGATCCGTTGCCTGGATGACGAGGCGGTCTTCAAAATATTTCGCCGCGTGGGGGCCGGAGAGCCGGCTAAGGCCCATCACCAAGTCTTTATGTGCGAACGCGGGGCCCAGGGCATCTTGAACGGCTTTGAGTTTTACGGGGTCTTGATTTCCCGTGAGCCATGCATCGAGGACGGTATAGGAGGTGTTGCCGAGAACAAAGACCTGGGTGGGATCATTGCCCGGATCGGAGGCAACGAGTTGGTTGGCCATTTTGGAGAGTTCTGCGGGCGTAAGCGATGGAACGAGGAAGGGGAATGCTTCATGTCCCACGTAAATGGGGGCGTTTATATAAGAAAAGATGGTTGGTTCGATGCTGGGTTGAGAGGTGACTTCAGTGCGGATTCGGTCGAACACCTGGTTCAAGACTTTGACCCGGCGTGATGGAGAGATGGGTTTTCCGCCATTGAAAGTGTGCTCCACCAGGGCGAGCTGAAGGGGGCGGGCGAAGCGGTCTGGGAGACGTTTGTACTGCTCGGCGAGATAAAGGTCTGATTCGGCTTTGGCCACCAGCGGGCCGGCGGCGGTCTGGGTTGGGTGGGTGATGGCCCAGGCGAGGATAGGCTGAAAGCGGCGGTTGAACTCCATCGGGCTGGGCATGAGGTGGATGGGGCGATCGCTGTAGCCGGTTTCTCGAGAAGGATTTTTTTTCAGTGAGGCATCCAGAGGGTTGATGAGGAGGTATTGGTCCGCAGCCTGGAGCCAGAGATATTGGCCCAGGCGCACTTCGACGGCGTCGGTGAACTGGCTTTGAAATGGCTTGAGCGGGTCTGGCTTGATGTCGGGCCGGGCTACGTATGCGCCGGTGTTTGTCCATTTAGGCCGGAACGCCGTGATTTGGCCAAGGGCCTGGATGCGTGTGTGGAGCGGGGGGAAAGTGTCTGGGTAAACGAGAGGTTTACCGTCGAGGTACGTCTGAGCCTGAGGAACGGAGTTAACCGCCCAGAGGTATCCCTGACTGGGGCTTGAGTTGTAATAAGAGATGGCGCCGAGCTGGAACCATTGGAGGGGAATGACAGACAAAAGAGCGGTGATAAAAAGGGTGATGGCGGTGCGGCGATGGTCAAAGATGAGGCAGAGTGTGCAGATGATCAGCGCGATGGCAAGACCGATGTAACACCAGAAAGCGAGGGAGAGGATTTGTTGATTGACGTTGTAGTTCCAGGACAGATGGTTGAAGTCGGCAAAGCCGGAGGCGATGAAGGCCGTGCCCAGGCCGTAGAGAGAAAAGAAACCAAGAAACATGGCGTCGCCAAAGCGCACGCCAAGGGGGCGCTTGGCGCGGTGGCGACGGTCCCGGAAAATAGACCAGGGGAGAATCACCAGCAGCAGCACGGGGATGGCTAGAACCATGAGCGCGATGATGGGCAGAAGAATGAGTATGAGAGACATCAGGCCACCTCGGAATTTTTCAGGAGGCTGTGGGTGGAGATCAATCGGCTGACAATGAGATGAACGAGGACGAATACGCCTGCGGTGACGAGGAAGAGGTTGATGTCTGGTTGTCCGGAGCCGGACCGGATGGAGACGAAATGACCGAGCCGATAGACAAAAAAGAGCATGCAGACCTGGCCGATGATCATGAAGACGGCGGAATCAAATGGCCCCATGTTGGCGAGCCTGCGGGCTTGAAGATCAACCCATAGAAGAGCGGAGCCGAAGATGAGCCCCAGGGTGCAATAGAAGAAGATGAAGTTGAGATCGCTGGCGGAGAGCTGCCTATAACTGCGCTGTATGAAGGGGGACATCGGAACGCCAGCCAGATAGGCGCTGAAGGCAAGCGATATGGCGACGATGGTCAGATGCAAAACCCAGGCGGTGAACATGACGGCCATGCGCCTGCGCGGCGTGACGCCGACGGTGAACAAAAGCCGGTCGACCGGGAGGAAGCGGATCGCAAGGATGACGGACTGGGCAAAAAGAATGGGATACCAGAAAGGGACGAGCGCTTCGCCAGTGGGATGAAAGATGATTGCGGCGCCCAGGACGGTGCCTGCGAGGATGGTGGTGGCCCACCAAGCGGCTTTGAGGTAGAGACTCAGATAGCCATAGAAGGTTTTCATTTTTGGAACCTTGCAAGGTCAAAAAAGCCGATGGCGTCGGGGCCCCAGGCCAATGGAATGGGTTGGAAGTTGGAGAGTATGAGCCATTGCACGAAACGCTCACCTGAGGCGGCGTAGGCCGAGACGGAAGGGTTTGGGTCCGCAGTGAGATTCGCAAGAAGGATTTGGTTTTCCTTGGTGGGCCAGCGAACGGCGAGATCGACCGCGGCGCTGCGGGCAAAGGGCTGAGGGTGCCTGGCAAGCGTGGTGATGGATGGAGGGGAAAGGATGCCGGTGGAGATGGCGAAGGCAAGCTCCCTGGCCTTGGCCTGGTCGTCCAACGTGGTGTTGGCGAAGAGCCGGTTGAGCCACTGCTGGTCTTGAATGGCGGCGAGCTTCATGGCGCGGAGGTAGGGATCGGTTTCCATGCGCGGGCCATCAAGCAAGCCGTAAGAGGTGATGTCCAGAAAGGATTGCGGCGGGGGGCCGGCTTTGCCCAGGCCGTATTCCTCGGGTTTGGCGACGACCGCCCGGGTGATCTGCTCCAGCAGCCGATAGCGGGCTTCGTAAGGCATGCGCAGCCGGGCGTGGGCGCGCTGGGTGCGCAGGCGGTTGGGCGCCCAGGCGTCGAGGGTGGGCAGGGAAATTCCGGTGGGAGTGTTGTCATTGCCCAGGGCGTTTTGGAGGTCCTGGTGGATTTGCGCCCAGGTACGGTCCGGGAAGAACTGCCGGGCCTGTTGAAGGAGCTGGAGGTAAGGCTCGGGCCGGGTTTCGCACATTTTCCACGCGAGGATGCTGGGGCCGATGGCGAGGGCGGATTGCTTGGGTTGGGCGGTTTGGAACTCGCCGTAATTCTTTAAGAGCCATTGCAGATAAAGCTCACGAACGGGCTCATGTGTGTCGGGCTCATCAGGCGTGGGGGCCGGGCCCAGGGCGCGGAGAAACCAGGCTTGGGCGTTGGGCGAGGAAAGGGAGTCATTCACCGAGGTGAGTTGAACGAGGGCATTAAAGATTTTCTGGGCGTGGTCTTTACGGAATTTTTTGCCTTCGTCGTCGGACATGCCGGCGCCCATGATGAAGGGAATTTCATAGATGCCAAGTGTTTTGGAAGGCGGATTGAAGGAGCTCAGGCTGTTTTCGAAATATGCAGCGGCCTGCGGACCAGAGAGCAGGGCGAGCATGGGAAGGGCGCGGCGTTTGATGAGTTTTGGAGTGAGGGTTTCCTGGAGTTTCTGGAGCTTCATGTAGCTGTTTTTGCCATTGGAGAGCCAGAGGACGAGGGTTTCGTAGGCGAGCTCGCCGGGGTTGCCGCGGTCGGGGGACTGTTGATCCCTCAGGAAGGCGTCTTTGTAGTTCCCTGGGCCTAAAGGCAGGGAGCCAAGCACCATGCCGGGTGTGGGCGGCAGGTGAGGAAGATTCATGATGTGAAGGAGAATTTGCTCCAATTCTTCGGGTTTGAGATCAGGTATGTATTCCTGAAGGACATCGTCTGCGGCGTAGTAGGGGGCGCGGAGGTAATCAAAGCGGGCAAGGGGGTGGTTCGGCCAGCGAGAGAGGGGCGCCTGGACTTGTTGAAGATCGATGATCTGACGAACAATCCTGAGGCGGGCGATGATGGGAATGGGGCCGCCCTGGTTGAAGGTCCACTCGTGGAGGGAGTGGCGCACGGGAGTGGCGATGGCGGTGGGCAGGCGGCGGAGTTGATCGTAAAGAATGAGTTTCCCGCCGGCTTTTGAGGAGGGCGCGCCGGCGCTGGTGAGGTCTGGGTGGGCGATGAGCCAGGCGAGGATGGGCTGGACCCTGCGGTTGTATTCAAACTCGCTGGGGGCGACGTAGTTAACCCAGCCTGGGGCGTAGAACCTGAGATTCGGGAGCAGAAGTTTCTGACCGTCGACTTCGAGGGTGATGTGTCCGGCCTGGGACGTGGAGAACTGCGTGGTGACCAGGTGGCGTGAGAGCTCAGGAATTTCGGCATCAACGGTGGAGGGGTCGAGCCTGTCCTTGGAGGGCGACTGGAGTTTGACCAGAGGAACGGGGATGACTTCGCCGAGCTCTTTGACGTCAGCAGGCAGCGGGGGTAATTGGCCGGGGTAGGCGAGGTCTTGCCCGTTGAGCTTGATGTGCGCGGGGTAAAGGGTGTTGACGAACCAGTGGTAGTCCCGCTGAAGTGCGTTGTTGGGGGTGATCGCGACGTTTTTGATCCATGGCAATGGGCCAAAGGCGACCACCGCGGCGAGGGTGAAGAAAAGAAGCGCCTGATAGCGGCGATTACGCGCGATGCAGATGGCGCTGAAGATGCCCAGCGCGGCGACGCATGCGTAGGCGATCCAAAGCCCGATGAGATGGTTCTGGTGGATGTCCGCGACCCAGCGGCGTTCACTGAGATTGGTGATGTCAGCCAGTGCGATGGCGCGGAGGACAAAAAAGATGATGAAGCCGGCGACAAGCGCGGCGTCGGCATAGCGGGCCTTGGAAGGGCGTTGGAGGGGCTGGGGGCGGCGGCGTATGAGCCTCCAGAGCAGAGAAACAAAGCAGACAGTGGCGAGGAAGCAGCCGACTGCGGTGAGGAATGCGTAAGTGTCATTGGTGGAGAGATTCATGCGACCTCCGAGTCGCTGAGGTGGCGATAGGCAGCGACGACCCGGGTGACGACGAAAGTGATGCCCAGGGCGGCGGCGAGGGGGCCCAAAACGTAGTTGCCGGAATGACCTTCAAAGAGCGGGAGGAGTGTGACATAAGGCATGACTGACGGGAGCGACCCCAGGACACAGGCCTGGCCGAGGATGAGGATGAGTGCGGAATCGATCGGCGGCATGCCGGCGAGCCGGCGGGATTGATAATCCACCCAGCCGATGATGAACCCGAGGGTGACAAGGAAAATGGAGAATTGAGTCTGATAAAGCAGGGGGATCGACCTGGACCAGAGATTGAAGGCGGAGACGTAGCGTTCAGGCGTCGAAGGAAGGTAAGCCAAGGCCAGGCATGTGAAAAGCCAGACAGTGAACAGATGGAGGGACCAACCCGTGAGCATCGCCACGAGGCGTTTAGGCGCGCTCATGCCGAGGGTGATGAGGAGCTTGTCCACGGGGTGGAGCAGGAAGCTCAGGGGGATGCAGTAGAGCATCACGACGGCAAAGTAGGCCAGGGGTATGCGAAGCATTTCGCCGGGGTAGATGAGGGTGAGCACGGCAAGGCAGGCGCTGACGGGGAGAGTCAGCCGCCAGGCGGCTTTGATGTAGAGCGATATCCAGGAGAGTGTGGTTTTCATTTTTCGAGCCTCGTGAGATCGAAGAATCGTATCGCCTGAGGCGTGTTGGGATCCGGGAGTTGGTCGAGGGGAAGGGATTTGAGTTCGTCGATGAACTTTTGCGCTGTTTTTGCGCGGGCGGCGACGGTGGGGTCGGGGTCGGCGGCGAGCTTGGCCAGGAGGGTGAGGTTTTGCGGCGTGGGCCAGCGGATGATGAGGTCCGGCGCGTGGCGGCGGAATATGGGGTCGGCGTGAGCGGCGAGATGGGGGATGGATTCCCAGGTGATCTGGCGTGATTGGATGATCCGGGTGAGGGCCTTGTCTTTTTCGGATGGGGCCAGGGAGAGATCCGCGGCGATTTCAACGAGCCATTCCCCCTGAAACTGGGCGGATGATACGAGCGGCGGGTCAGGATCGATATATCGGTCGATGACACGATTGAGAACGACGTTTCTGCCGGAAGAATCCGGGAGGCCGTAGCGTGCGGGGTTTTGGCGGATTTCGGAGCTGATTTTGCGGAAGAGCTCGCGCCGTTCGGGGTGGTTGTAGGAATCGCCCAGCACGGACTGGAGCCGGCTGAAATAGTTGGCCTGGACGGTTTCAGGATCGTACGGTCTGCCGTCTTCCCTGACGGGAGGCGGGATGTGACGGGCGGGGTTCGCCAGAACCTGAAGGTAAGGCTCGGGATCGGTTTGGCGCAGGTAGTCGGAGAGTTCGGTGATCGGTGAGAAAGCGCCTTTGCTTAAGGTGCCGGGATAGGCTGGGTTGGTGAGGACCCATTGCCAGTAGGCCTGGTAGACAGGTTCATCGGAGCCGCCTAGAGCTTTGGGAAACCAGGGGCCAAGTTTGTTGGTGATGCGGTGTTGGATGATGAAGTCGATGAGCTGTGGGGCGTAGTCTTTGCGGAAGGCGCGGCCGAGGCCGCCGGGCATGGTGGCGCCAAGGATGAGGGGGTGATTGAACCCTTCGTAGCCGGAAGTGGTGTAGGAGGAATGATTCATGGCTTTGCGGAAAAAGGTGTCGGCGACGGGGGTGCCCAGAGCGGCGAGGATTTGGCAGTTACCGGTGGCGATGAGCGCGGGGGCCAGGCGGTTGGCCAGGCGGGTGATGGAATCCTCGTCGTCGGCGTGCGCGGCAAGCCAGAGGTCGAAGGTGGTCTGGAGGGGTGCGGGTGTAAGGGAAAAACTTGCTCCCAGGCCGGTGAAAAAGGTGCGAGAAGAAAGATTGGATTGGATGATGCAGGCGAGTTCGTCGGAAGAAAGCATGGGGGCGCACTTGCGAAGCATCGGCTCCTCAATGAGGGGGATACTGTGCGTACGCGAGCGATCGATGATGGTGCTGACGATGGTGTGCGCGGCGGCGGGGGTGACAGGTTTGCCGGCGTTGAAGGAATCAAGCTGGAGTTGATCGAGAAATGACTTCTGGTCGGCGGGGTCGAGGTTTTTGAGCACTTGTACGTAGAAAGCTTCGCCCCCGGCCTTTTTGATCAACGGGGCTGAAGCGGTCTGGGTGGGATGGAGCAGCATCCAGGCGGTGATGGCCTGGTGTTGAGAGGCATCTGAGAGCCTGGAGATGAGGTCATCAGGATTGAGAGAGGTTTGACTGTAATGGCGGAAGACTGGTCCGAGGTAGCTTTTATTGGCCCATTGGCAGGGGAATGCCAGCACAAGAAGGGTGGCGCAAACGGAGAAAGAGGCCAAGGCGATTTTGTTTCGGCAGTAAGCGACGGCAGCCAGAAGGGCGCAGGCCAAGGCAACTGCATGGGCGGCCAGAACCAGCGGCCACTGGCCTGGGACGACGCTGTGGTAACGGAGAATGCCGGGTGATGCGACAAAATCAAGTGAGCCTGCAAAAGGAATGTTGATGCCGATGAGCAGCAGCAGGGCGTCACAGATGCGCACGTCAATGGGGAGAGATGCGTCATTGGCGGAGGGATGGCGATGGAGGCGGACAATATTGAAAAGACGGGTGGCGAGCATGATGCATGCGGCAAGGAGTATCCATGCCTCAAAGGACCAGATGTCGCGCAGTGTAAATTGCAGATTCCATAGAAGCCCGAGGCCTGCGAGAGAGGCGATGGTGGACAAAGCCAGCGACGACCACACACCGGCACCCGCGGCCAGGCGCAGGCGAAGTTCAAGAAACAAGAGAACCGCGAGGGCGAGCACCAAAGCCCAGAAAAGGGTGAGGGCGTCTTCCCGGGGGGCCGCTTCAGGGTAGACAAGGCTGTCGCGATACTGCTGGACCAGCGAGCGTGCGCGAAGCCAGATGCAGAGTGAGGCCATGAGCCAGAAAAAGCCGGCGTGTGTGATGTAAGCCAGCAGGAGGGCCGCCAGGCGACGCGCGGGAGGGGCGCCGGAGCTGAGGACCAGGATGTCTGGCGCGGCGAAGCGGAATGTGATGCCTGCCAGGAGGATCCCAAGGAGGGCGAGCAGGCACGTATTAACCCACAAGGAGAGGTTGCCCATGCCCAGGTTCTGCGGCCACACAACCAAGGGGAGGGCGGCAAGGGTGCAGACGAGCGTGATAGGCCAGCCGGCTTTGATGTAGAGCTTGAAGTAGGCGAGGGTGGTGCTCATTTTTCAACCCTCGTGAGGTCGAAAAACCGGATCGCCTCGGGTGTGTAGAGCCCGGGGACTTGATTCAGGGGAAGGGCTTTGAGGTTGTCGATGAACCTTTGAGCCGCCTTGGCACGTTCGGCGACGGAGGAGTCGGTGTCGGCGGCGAGGGTGGCCAGGAGGGCGAGGTTTTCGGGTGTGGGCCAGCGGACGATGAGGTCCGGGGCGTATTGGCGGAAGGTGGGGTTGGGTTGGGTGGCGAGGAGTTTTGTGGAGAGGTAAGTGAGGCTGCCCACTTCGATGGCGAGGGTGAGTTTCTGGATTTTGGCGGCCGGCGAGAGCTTGTTGGTGTTGATGAGCGTGGTGAGCTGTTTGGATTGAATGGATTGGGGTGAGAGTCTTTCCTGAACACTGAGGAAATACCCGTCGATGTGCTGACGCGATTCTTCCGTGGGGACGAGGTTGGCGGGGAGGCCATATTGAGCGGGGTCTTTAAGGACAGCCTGGATGATCTGGTGGAACAGTTCTCGCTTATCAGGCTTGCCGTGGGTGGGCTGCCAGATGTCGATATGAGAGACGAGTTGTTCGACAAAAGAGATGAGTTGTTGTTGCTTGGGTTCATCCTTGAAAGGAACAAAGCGGTACTCGGGGCTGGCCAGGATATCCAAGTAGGGCTGCAGCCGGGTTTCGAGCATGACATTGGCGAGCTCATTGAGCCGGCTGTCGGCCATCACCATGGGGTTTGAGCGCTCGGGACGGATGTTGGCGAGGAACCAGTTCCAGTAGTCACGGCGAACGGGATTGGTTTCTCCGGGCTCGGGGATGGGGCCCATGGCATCTGAGAACCAGTCGTTCAATGCGGATGCCTGACCGAAATGGATGCCGTCTGTTTCTCTTCGATACCACGTCAATAGAGCGACGATGGGCTCGGCGAAATTCCTCCGGAAAAGGACGCCCTCAGGGCCGGACATGGAAGCGCCGAGGGTGTGCGGGAAAGAAGCGAGGTCGTAGATGTTCTTACCGCTGCGCTGGTGGGACGTGGGGTTACCGAACTGATTTGCTGCGCGGCGGAAGAATTGATCGGCGATGGGGCCGCTGAGTTTCGCGAGGGAGCGGTAGTTGCTGGAGGCGATCAACAGCGGGGCGAGCGTGGTTTGAATGTTCCGGAGGGTGGCGGGGTCGGGGTTTTGATGGTCAAGCCAGGTGGTGAAGATCATGTCCAAAGCAGGGGAACGCATTGCGCGGATCACACTGGTCTGGTGGTAAATGGTTGCCGGCTGCCGGATGGAAGCGCGGATAAGCCGGGCCACCTGATCGAGCGAAAGTTTTGGAGAGATTTCCTTGATGGCCGGAGTTTCAAGGTCCGTGACAGGATGGTCTTTGAGCTTTTGAACGATGGCCAGGAGCTGTTGGAAGTCATCGGCGCCGGCGAAGAAGCCGGCGGGGTAGGTGTCGCGGCGGAGTTGGTCCCGGTAGGTTTTCTGGGCTTCCGGTGGGATGCGCTCAAGCAATGCCAAATAGTTGTCCCGAATCTGCATGTGCTGGAGCAGTGGTGCGGATTGCGGGGCTACGGGGTGGAGGATCATCCACGCGATCAGCGGCTGCTGCCTGCGATAAAGTTCAAATGGGCTGGCATTTACCGGGAACCTGGCGTTGGAATCAAACGTGAAACCCGAAGACATGCTGTTGGCGTTTTCACTGAGATAGACGGGGTCTGCGCCGATGGCAAGTCCGATCTGATGGACTTCCTTGGTCTTGTGATTCTCAAAGGTGTGGGATGTGGCGATGCCCGGGAATGCAGATGGATCGGGCTGGGAGTACTCCTTTGAACCCAGCTTTAAACCGCGGATGACAGGGGAGAACTGCTCATGGGTGATGGTGGCCATGTAGTAGGGGTCACGGAGGCTGGATTCCTTGTAGCTGGAGGTGGGCTTGAAGGTGACGCCGTTTAGCACGAAGCTGGCCTGGGGCGTGTGGGTGATGAAGGTGATACGGTCTTTGGGAGGGTTAACGGAGGTGAAGTCGATCACGGCCGTGCGCAGCCAGCGGCCGGGGAAGAAGATGAGAGCCAGGCTGATCCCCAGCACGATGGCGGAGCGGATGGTGCAGTTGCGCGCGGCATAAAGACCGGCGGCGACGATGCCCAGGCCGGCGATCACCAGGATGACCCAGGAGCAGACCAGAAAGAGTGTCTGGCCGACCTGAAATTGGCCGACCTGAATGCCGTCTTGAATGAAGAGGACAAAGAAGAGGAGGGGCCAGCCGGTGAGGAGGATGGCGTCGCCAATGCGGACGATCAGCGGCCGATGAGCGCTGAAGTGGCCGGCGACCTGGATGGTGGGCCAGATGAAGAAGATGTTCACCAAACGGGTGGCGAACAAGGCGCCCATCAGCAGCATCAGAAAACCAAGGAAGCTCCAAAGCGATTCATCGCCGACATATTTGAGAGTGAAGTTGAATGCGACGGAACTGATGAAGCCGAGGCCTGAAAGAATGTAGTTCTGGGGCCTGGGGTAATGCGCGGCAAAGCGGAGATTGGCTTCGATACAGCACACAGCAAAGCAGGCGAGGTAGCGGAGCCAGAGGAAGGGGGCGGGATCGTCGATGAAAGCAGCGGCAGGATAGAAGGGATTAAGGAAGAGATTCTGCGCAGAAGAGCGGAGGCGGAGCCAGATGACCAGCGCCAGAATCAGCCATACGAGGCCGATGTGAAAGGCGTAGGCCATCAGGAGCAGACGCAGGCGCCTGGCTGGCGGGGTGCCGACACTGAGGGTGTATTCATCAGAGGGGGCAAACCGGAAAGCGAGTCCGACGCACAGGACGATAAACAGGAGCAGGCCCAGCAGGGGGATGGAGCTTTGTTCAAACTGGCTGGGGACGATATTGCCCGGAAGCACAACCAGAAAGAAGCCTGCAATAAGGCAGGGGATGGTGATGGGCCAGCCGGCTTTGAGGTAGAGATGGAGATGAGCGAGGGTGGTTTTCACTTTGAGAACCGCTCCAGGTCAAAGAAGGTGCAGGCTTCGGGGGTGAAGGGGGCTGGGAGTTTTTCCGAGGGGAGGGTTTTGAGGTGGGCGATGAATTTCCGGGCTGCATTGGCTTTGGCGACGACGGCAGGGTCGGCGTCCATGGCGAGGACGTCAATGACGGCGATATTGGCTGGAGTGGGCATGCGGATGGCGAGGTCGATGGCGGCGCAGCGGCGGAGCGGGCGGGCGTCAGCGGCCAAGGCCATGGGTACGTCGGGCAGTGCGCCCTGAGAGAGCCAAGTGAAGAGGATGGCATCCGGAGGTGCGTTGAAGTGCAGCAGGGCGAAGGCGCGGGCCTTGATCTGCTGGTTGGCGTAGATGGGGCGGTCCATGTTGATCTTGGATTTATCGGGCTTTTGGGCGAGCCCGTAGGTGCGGTGCCGGGCGATGATGTCAGCGACCAGGTCGGCCCAGATTCTGTTTCGCTCTTGTTTGGGGAGGCGTACGGAATCATCAAAGACCTGGCCGACTTCCTCGATGAAGTCTTCAGGGGTTTGCTCAAAGCGCGGACTGAGCACCCGGCGGGCGATGGAGATGTAGCGGTCGCTCCGGGTTTCGTTGATGTATCGGGAGAGGAAATTGAATTCGAAAATGGGGGATTCGGTGGGTTGGAAGATGCGTGTGGTCCGTCTGGCTGACCATTGTGTTAAGGAATTGCGGCTTGCATAACGTTCCCAGAGGTGAGGCAGATATTCCCTGGATGAGGGAGCAGCGGGGGCGCAAAGGTTTTCATAGACGAGGTCTTTGTAGAGATTGCCGGAGTCGTTTTGGTCGTAACTGCGGATGTATGAAGATTTGCTGAAGTTGTCGGTGATGTCCTGCGTGCGCAGGCGGTCGCCGACAGGGCCGGGGAGCGCGAGATAGATCTGGAATTCGTTGTAGTAGCCGAAGGGCATTCCTGAATAGCCTGAATTAGGTTCCCAGTAGCCGCTTGCGGCGGTGCGGGTAAAGTTGTTGACGCTATCTTTGGGCATGAGCCGCTGGACCATCTGATTAATGGCCGGGCCGCCTAGCAGGAGAGTGGCGTCGGCTCGGTAGTTGGCGAGGAGGCCCGGGCCGATGAGTGTGCCAAGCTGGGCGAGTGCGGGGAGGTTTTGCCGGTTTTGCCTGGCCCATGTGACGAGGACGAAGTCGACGGCGTAGGAAGCGGCCATCTTTTTGGAATAGTCGTTGACGTAAGCGGTGTTGCGGGGGGCGTTGGCCTGGTTACGGTTTATGCGGGAGAAGTCCAGTACGGCGATGAGACTTCCTTGTTTTTTGAACCAGTGGGCCAGGTCGTCGGCAGAGATCGTTTGGGCGGCGAGGGTGAGGGCGTGGGTGGCGATGGGTGTGGGGAGGCAGGAGCCATTTTCGGCAAATTCAGGCAAGGCTTTATCGAGAACCTGAGATGCGTTTTGCGGCGTGATGGTTTGGCCCTGGTTGTAGACCTGCTGGACGAGCCAGGTTCGGTATTGGTCGATGGCGGGGGTGTTTTCGCCGAGGAGCTGGACGCCTTCCCAAAAGAGAAGCGGTTGGGAAGAAAGGGCGGGCCACCAGACGGGTTTTTGGCCGTCGGGGGTATTGAGCTGGGACCAGGCGAGGGCGGGAAGGTATTGCCGGGGGGCTTCGGCGCTGCTCAAGGTGACGTAATAGTTGCCGGTTTCCTGGCCTAAGGTGACAGGGTCTTTTTCCGGTTCGGTGTTTTGCAGCCAGAGGGGGGTTGGGCCGAGGGTGAGAGAGAGTTTGAGGGGGAGAATCTGAGCGCCGGCTTGCATGAGTCCGTCTGGATTGGCGTAGGTATTAAAGCTCATGGATGTGCTGGATACGGTGCCTTGGATGGGTTTGTAGGCGGGAAACGCGGCTGCAATAGCGGGGACGTCTTTTTCCTGGAGCGTGTACGGAGACGTGCCGACATCAATTCCGGAAAGATTGATTTGAACATTGGGGACGTTTTGGGCCTGGATGAAAGTGACTGCGGAGATTTTTGCGCGAGGGACGGTTGGGGGATGAGTGAAGGTGCTGATCTTGTAAAACGTGCCGTCCGTGAAGCGAAATGAGACGAAGATTGAGAGCGCGATGACCAAAGCGAGGCCAGGCCGGCTTTTGCAGATGAGGACAAACATCCAGATCAACGCGGGCAGGCCGAAGACAAATGTGGTCATGGCTTGCGGGCAGTGCTTCCAGGCGAAGCCGGTGAGCAGCAGGGAGAAAGCTTGCATGAACCCACTGACGGGAAAGCTAATTACGAAAAAAAGCAGAATGACGAGGGTGCCGTCAATGATCCGCTGCAAGATGGGGGCGCCGGGACGCGGCCAGCGGCGCATGGCGTAGAAGGTGGCCAGCATGCCCGACAGCAGGATGACGCCGATGATGCAGGCGTTGACATAGGTGTAAGTGGTGGGGGGAGTGAGGTTCATAAGGTCTCCGAATCACGAAGCTGCCGGAAAGCAGGGAGGCCGACGGCGGTCGCGAGGATGGCGAGAATGATGAGCAATTGGTAATTCGCATTGCTCATGAAAAGGATCAGGAAAGCCAGCAGGTGGCAGATGATGGCGATGGAGATGGTGAGGAAGGTGTCCCGGTAAGGGGTGCGCCAGCGCGTCCAGACTGTGAGCCAGGCGATGGCGAGGAAGGCGTTGCCGGTCAGCCATACGAGGGTGGTGTGGTATTCGGTGGATTTAAGGATGGGAAACCATGGGGAGAGGTTTGCATCCTGAATGGCGGCGCGGGCGCCGGTGAAGACGAGTGCGGAGACGATGAGCCAGACGAGGGTGAGGCTAATGAGCGCGGTGCCCGCCATGAGCGCGGTGTGCCGGTGGGTGGGGATGCCTTGATCGGCGTGATAGCGCCAGGCGCGGTAGAGAGGGAGCCAGATGGCGGCTTGAAAGGCGATCCAGTAGAAGGCGACGGAGAGGCCGTAAAAGCCGCCGAAGGTGCTTGAGCGGGCCGAGATATTGAGGCCCCAGAGGGGGTCGGGGATGTACAGGACACCCAGGATGCCGATGGGCAGGGCCAGGGCGAGGGTGGGGAGGATGGGCTTGATGTACCAATAGACCGGGAGACGGGTCATGGCGTGAAGTCCTGGAAGTGTGGCGAGGCGTGTTGTACGGGGAAGAGGGCACGGCAAGAGCCGGCCCCCCTCTCCCGCCCCGGAAGTGGGAGAGGGGGACCGGAGTGCCTGACAGCTTTAGAAGGCGCGTGCGCCAGTGGTTTGAGCGTGGGTGAGGTCCGGGGTTGCTTCAGGCGGCGGGGAAGCAATGGCCCGGTAGAAACGTTCAAGGTTGAAAGGCCGGACCCAGCCGAAACCCTTGAGGGATTCACGGTCGAACGAGGCGCTGGCCCGGAGGGTGACGACGGTGATGTTCTGCTCGACGAATCTGGCGATGACTTTCAGGTCGCCGGCGGCGGGAAGGCCGGCCGGGGTGAAGGTGGAGTTTTCGGGAAGCTCCAGTTCGAAGACCTCTTCCCGAAGGGTTTCAAGGTCGTCCTCAAAAAGGACTTTGCCAATGCCCATGAGGATGATCCGGTCTGCGGCGCGCTCGACTTCGGCAAGGATGTGGGTGGCGAAGAGGACGCCCGCGCCGGTGTCATCGACAAGCCTGCGGACGAGCTGGTAGAGCCGGGCGCGGGCGAGGGGGTCAAGCCCGTCGCTGGGTTCATCAAGGATGAGGATCTGCGGGTTGGCGGCGATGGCCAGGGAGTTTAAGAGCCAGCGTTTTTGGCCCTTTGAGAGAGATTTGTAACGCTGCCTGGGGCCGATGCGCAGTTCGGCGACGAGGGCCTTGGCGTGATCTGTCTGGAACTTGGGGCCGGCGACGGATTGGTAGAGCGCGATGAGGTCGTTGGGGGTGGCCCAGTTGGGGGGCTCGACGGAATCGATGACCGCCAGAAGCTGGCCGGTGAGCGCGCCGGGGAAGGGGCGCACGGGGAGGCCCAAGGCGGTGACGGAGCCGGCGTCGGGCGCCAGCAGGCCCATGGCGAGCTTGAGCAGGGTGGTTTTACCCGAGCCGTTTGGCCCAATGATGGCGGTGGAGACACCTTTTTGGACGCGCAGGCTGACGCGGGAGAGCGCCTGGTGGCGGCCGTAGGCTTTGGCGATGTCGGTGATGATCAGATCGGTGTTACTCATTTTCGTTCCCCAGTTCTTTGATGACTTGATCGATGGTGTCTTTGATTTCCTGATGCGAAGCGCCGAGCCGGTCGGCTTCGGCGATGAGACGGCGGGCCATGTCTGTGAGGGCTTTTTTGCGGTCAGAGGCAGGCGCGGCGGGGCGCGTGGAAGCGATGAAGACGCCCTGGCCGTGGCGCATGACGACAAGGCCGGCGGCCTGGAGCTCTTCGTAGGCTTTGATGATGGTGCGCGGGTTGACGGAGAGCTCGGTGGCGAGCGCCCGGATAGAAGGCAACAGCGAACCTTCACGCAGCCCACCGGAAGCGACGGCGAATTTCACCTGCTCGACAATTTGGCGATAGATGGGTTCGCCGGAATGGTGGTTGAGGAGAAATCGCATGTTCCGCCCGGTGTTGCAACTGTTGTACTACTTATACAACAGTGATGCAGTGGGAGTCAAGAAGAAATTATGAATGATGAGTTACGAGTTATGAATTGAGGACGGGGGTTTGGGGGGCATCGCAATACGGTTTAGTTAGTGAGATGAAGGTAATGGTGGGCACGTACGTGGCGCGTGCAAGAGTGTCATTTATCTGCATTTACCAGGGGCTGCGCGCTCAGAAGCGCTCCACCCCTGTACTACAGTTGCTGTTTAACTTTAGCGTCAATAAAGACAAGAGATTCTTCAGCACCCATCGAGGGTGCTGAAGAACAAGAAACAATCAATCGATCCTTTACCGGGGGCTGCGCTCGAAGACTCGCTGACCCCCGGCTACGTGCGGTCGCCCCGCTGGGGCGCAGAAGATGCCGGTCGCCGCATCCAAATGCACGCAACCCTGTAATGTTGCTAAAGAGACGGATTTTCGCTGA
>CAZIWA010000073.1:0-27590 GCA_964542875.1 uncultured Phycisphaeraceae bacterium | reverse complement strand
GAAAAAATGGCCCAGGAAATCGGCTGCGCCAAAGGCACCCTCTACCGCTACTTCCCCACCAAGCGCGAGCTTTTCGAAAAATCGGTCGACTTTGTCATGAGCCAGCTCTGCTGCTCCTCCTGCGATGGTTCGTTGGACTCTGACCCCATCGCCGACATGGAAAAGTCGTTCATTGAAACCCTCGAGCTTTTCGAGAAAAACCCGGACTATGTCGAGCTCCTCATCCAGGAGCGCGCTGTGTTTAAGGACCGCGAGCGCCCCAGCTTTTTCGTTTACGACCAGGCCCGCATCGAGCCCTGGCGCAAGCGCATTGAAGCTCTTATCGCCAGCGGCCGGCTGCGTCCCATCCCGCCTGACAACATTCTGGACTTTGGCGCCACCCTCATCTACGGCACCATCTTCACGCATTACTTCATGAAGAAGTCCAAGAGCCTCGAAACTCAGGCCCGTGAGGCCACCGAGATTTTCGTCCGGGGCATTCTCTCCACCCAGGCGCTCGCCGAGCGCGACGCCGCTTCACAGCCCAAGCTCAAGCCCACGAAAGGCAAGAAAAAGTGACCGCCCGTAACGACTCTCCATTGCGCTTGCCAAGCTCTCGTCTCTTTACGACAGGCATCCTGCTTTCCATGACTGCCCTGGCAGGCTGCTTTGATCTGGAAAAGGCCCCGCCTGCACAAGAGCTTACGCCCGTTCCAACCCGGGAAACCTTCTCGCAGACGCAGCCCTCGACCACCCAGCCGGTAAGCCTGGATAACTGGCTCTCCCAGTTCAACGACCCCACGCTCAGCGAACTGGTCCAGGAAGCCATCGCCCATAACCCCAACCTGGCCCAATACGCCGCGCAGCGGGATGAAATCGTCGCCCGGCTCGCCCTGGCCCGCTCATACCTCATGCCCCAGGCCGACGCCTTTGCCAATGTCGGCAAGAACAAGACCAATCAGGGCCCGTCGTACAACAACATCAATGCAGGCGTCACCGTCTCATGGGAAGCCGACCTCTGGGGTCGCATCCGCTACGCCAGCCGCGCCGCTGAACAAGACGTCTTGATCGCCGAAGCGGACTACACCTGGGCCCGTTATCTGCTGGCCTCGCAGGTCGCCCAGGCCTGGTACCTGGCCATCAGCGCAGACCTTCAGCGCGCCGTCGACCAGGACCTGCTCAACGTGCAGGAAAAAACTCTGCGCGTCACCCGCGGCAAGGTGATCGGCCAGCAGGCCACCAAGCTCGATCTTGAGCTTGCCATGGCCAACGTGAACCTCGCCCGCGACGCTATACAGCGCAGCAATCTGGCCTACCAGAACGCCGTACGCAGCCTGGAACAGCTTCTTGGCCGTTACCCGGGCACCGAGCTTAAGACCGCGGCAAACTTGCCCGAAGTTCCTCTCACCGGCCCGGTTGGCATCCCGTCCCAGCTTCTCGAACGCCGTCCCGATGTCATCGCCGCCGACCGCGCCGTGGCTTCCGCCTTTAACCGTGTCGGCTCCGCCAAGGCCGCCAAGCTCCCCGCGCTGGTCCTCACCGGTTCCCTTGGCTACGCGCTGGACCCCTCCAGCATGATCTGGTCCATCGGCGCAAACCTCCTGGCCCCCATCTATCACGGCGGCGGCCTGGATGCCCAGGTCGAAATCAATCAAGCTCAGCAGCGCGCCGCCCTGGCACGTTACGTGGAAGTGGGCATTCGAGCCTTTGGCGAAGTGGAAAACGCCCTCGCCGCAGGAACCACCCTCTCGGCCCGTCAGATTCAGCTTCAGCAAACCGAAGACCACCTGGCCAAAGCCAGCTACATCGCCCAGCGCCGCTACGACGCCGGTGAACTGAGCATCTTCGACCTCAACCAGGTGCGCATCCAATACTTCAACAGCCGAGGCGAACTCATCCGTGTCAAAGGCGAACGCCTCCGACAGTCCATCGCGCTTTACCTGGCTCTAGGCGGCTCCTATGACCAGCCCCCCGCCACCCAGCCGGCAACCGCTCCACAGGAAACCCAGCCCCAGACCCAACAGGTTTCTCAAAACGCACCCTGACCCTCTGACCTAGCTCACCAGACGTACACCCTCTAATTCCTTACCGTCCCCAATCTCGATAAAGCCATGACTAACACGACCAACGAAAACACCCACGCATCCCCCGCCACCCCTGTGCCCGCCGAGACTGCTCAGCCCAAATCCGCAGTCGGCTGGGCTGTCCACATCGGCATCAGCGGCGTTCTCATCGCCATCGTCATCGGCGTCACCTGGTGGATATTCCACAAGCCTGACGGCCCCATCACGGCGGTCTCCGCACCCCCGCCGCCTTCGGCGCCAATCGCTGTTGGCGCCGTCACCGTCGAGCCCGCCACCGTTCCCATCACCCTTGATTACCTGGGCCAGACGGAAGCCTTCCAGCGCGTTGAAATCCGCGCCCGCGTCGCTGCTTACCTCCAGGAACGCACCTTCGAAGAAGGCTCCACCATCAAGCAGGGCCAGACGCTCTTTAAGCTCGAGCGCGACACCTTCGAGGCCGATGTCGCCGCTGCCCGCGCCGCCATGACCCAAAGCCAGGCCACCGTCGAGCAAGCCAAGCGCCAGGTCGTACGCTTCCAGGAACTCGTCAAGGACGAATCCGCCACCCTGCGCGAACTTGAAGACTGGCAAACCTCGCTGGCCGTCGCCCAGGCCGCAGCCCTTGAAGCCAAGGCCCGTCTCCAGCAGGCGGAACTAAGCCTCGGCTATACCACCGTCAAATCCCCCCTCACCGGCCGAGTCGGCAAGTCCGCCAAGGACATCGGCAGCTACATCAACCCCCAGAGCGATTCCCTCCTCACCGTGGTTGAACAGATCGACCCGCTCTACATTCAGGCCCCCCTCACCGAGCGCGATCTGCTCCGCTGGTCCAAGCTCATTGAATCCGATCGCTCCGCGGAACAGATCAAAGTTGAAGTCACGCTTCAGGATGGCACCATCTATCCCTACCTGGGCACCGTCGCCTTCATCGACGTTCGCATCCAGCCTCGCACGGGCACCGCGATCGTCCGCGCCAAGCTCCCCAACCCCCAGGGCCTCCTGATCCCCGGCCAGCTTCTGCGCGTGAGGGTGATGGGCCTGGAACGCAAAGGCACCATCACCGTCCCCCAGCAGGCCGTCATCCAGTTGCCCGGCGGCGCCATGGTCTACACCATCAGCAGCGCCGGCAAAGCCACCCCCACCCCCGTTGTTCTGGGTGACTGGCTTAAGGACAAGTGGATCATTGAATCCGGCCTCCAGCCCGGTTCCAAGGTCATTGTCGACCACCTCATGGCCATCCGCCCCGGCACCCTGGTCGAAGGCCAGACCCCTGTCGTCCCAACCATTCCCGGAGCCCCTGCTCCTGCGGCCACTCAACCGGCCGCCACCCAACCCGCAGCCGGCACGCGCTGATCGTCCGCCAGCTGACTGCAATGTCCGCCGTATCTACTCCCAGACCCTAGACCCCAGACCCTGGCTCCCACATGTTCGCCAAATTCTTCATTGATCGTCCCATCTTCGCCTCGGTGCTCTCGATCCTGGTCGTCCTCACCGGCCTGGTCGCGATGTACAACCTCCCCATCGAGCAGAACCCCGACATCGTCCCGCCGGTGGTCCAAATCACCGCCCGTTACCCCGGTGCGGATGCGGAAACGGTGGCCCAATCCGTCGCCGCGCCCATTGAGCAGCAGCTCTCGGGCGCCAAAGGGCTCATCTACTTCCGCTCCCTCTGCTCCAACGACGGCACCCTCAACATCTCCGCCACCTTTGACATCGGCACCAACCAGGACATTGCCGCCGTTGAAGTGCAAAACCGGCTCTCCATCGCTCAGCCCCGTCTGCCGCAGGAAGTCGTCCGCAACGGCATCACCGTCACCAAGGCATCGACCAACATCCTGGCCGTCATCGCCTTGAAGTCCAACGACCCCCGTTTCGATGAGGTCCAGCTCTCCAACTACGCCACCATCAACGTTCTTGACGCCATCCGCCGCGTCCCCGGCGTCGGTGATGGCCGAGTCTTCGGCGGCAAGGAATACGCCATGCGCGTCTGGGTGAACCCCGACCGCTTGGTGCTGAAGAACATGACCGTCTCCGACGTCGCCGGCGCCATCCGCGAACAAAACGCCGTGTTCCCCGCGGGCTCCCTGGGCACTCCCCCCGGCACCACCAACGCCGTCACCATCCCCGCCCTCACACGTGGCCGCCTCACCGAGCCGGCCGACTATGAAAATATCATCCTGCGCGCCGATACAGACGGCTCCATGGTGCACCTCAAAGACGTCGCCAGCGTCGAAATGGGCCCCGACAGCTACAGCCTTTTTGGCCGCCACAACGCCCAGCCCACCGCCCTCATCCTGGTCTATCAGCAGGTCGGCGCAAATGCGCTGGACACCATCAAGGGCGTCCGCAACACCATGGACACCCTCTCCCAGAGCTTCCCTCCGGGCGTCACCTGGGTTTCCCCCTTCGACACCACGCCCTACATTGAACGCTCCGTCAAGGAAGTCGCCCAGACCCTTCTGGAAGCCATCGTCCTGGTCGTGCTGGTCGTCTTCATCTTCCTGCAGTCCTGGCGCGCCACCCTCATCCCCCTGCTGGCCGTTCCCGTGGCCATCATCGGCACCTTCGGCGGCATGCTCGCCATGGGTTTCACCATCAATACCCTGACGCTCTTTGGCCTGGTTCTCGCCATCGGCATCGTCGTCGACGACGCCATCGTCGTTGTCGAAAACGTCGAACGCATCATGCATGATGAAGGCCTGCCGCCTCGTGAAGCCACCATCAAGGCCATGCAGCAGGTCACCGGGCCGGTTATCGCCATCGTGCTGGTGCTCATCGCCGTGTTCGGCCCCGTCGCCTTCCTCTCGGGCCTTACCGGTGCGCTGTATAAGCAGTTCGCCGTCACCATTGCCGTCTCGGTCACCATCTCCGGCTTCGTCGCCCTCACCCTCACGCCCGCGCTGTGCACCCTGCTCCTGACGCCCACCAAGCGCGCGCAGTTCTTCCTCTTCCGCTGGTTCGACACCTTCTTTAACGCCATCACATCCGGCTTCACGTTCGGCGTGCGCCAAGCCATCCGCTACACCCTCGTCACCGTCGTCCTCTTTGGCGCACTCTCCTACAGCGGCTACAAGCTCTCCCAATCCACCCCCACGGGCCTCATCCCGATGGAAGACCAGGGCATTCTCCTTTCGGGCATCCTGCTCCCCGACGGCGCATCCCTGGAGCGCACCAACAAGCTCGCCAAGGAAGTGGAAGAGCACATGCTCTCTCACCCCGCCGTGCAGAACGTCGTCATGCTCGGGGGTTTCGACTTCATCACCGGCGGCATCAACAACCCCGCCGGCGCAACCATGTTCGCCAGCTTGAAGCCCTTTGATGAACGTAAGAAACTCGGCATGTCCGCTGACGATGTCATCCGCAGCGTGTTCGTAAAGTTCGCCGGGCACCCCGACGGCCTTGTCTTCGCCTTCAACATGCCCCCCATCCGCGGCCTGGGCACCCAGGCCGGCTTTGAGCTCCAGCTCCAGGCTCGTAACGGCGCCTCGCCCAGGGAGCTTGAAGAAGTCGCACGCAACTTCATCACCAAGGCCTCCGCACCGGATCAACACATGACCGGCATCCGCGGCACCCTCCGCGTCACCCAGCCACAGCTCTTTGTCGAGCTTGACCGTGACATGGCCAAGGCCCGCGGCGTCTCCGTCAATGACGTCTTTGACACCCTCCAGACCTACCTGGGTGCCCTCTACGTCAACGACTTCGACAAGTACGGCCGCATCTGGCGCGTCCAGCTCCAGGCCGAACCCTCCTTCCGGCAAAACCCCCAGGACATCGGCCGGCTCTTCGTCCGCAACAACGAAGGCCAGATGGTGCCTCTCTCGGGCATCGTCACCACCAAGTTCCAGGCCGGCCCCAATGCCTCCACCCGGTTCAACGGCTATCCCGCCGTGCAGATCACCGGCGCACCGGCCCAGGGCTACAGCACGGGCCAATCCATGGCCAGCCTCCAGAAAATCGCCGCGGAGCTTCCCCCGGGCTACACCATCGAATGGTCCGGCGCTTCTTACCAGGAAATCAAGGCCGGCAATCAGGCGCCTTATGTTCTGGCCTTCGGCATCCTGGTCGTGTTCCTCGTACTCGCCGCGCAGTATGAGAAGTGGTCGTTGCCCCTGGCCGTGCTGCTGACGGTTCCCATCGCCCTGCTGGGCGCGCTGGTCGCCGTCAACCTTCGCAACTTCTACCAGACCTACTTCCCCAACTTCATCCATAACCTCTTCCCGAACATGAGTCCCGAGTCATTCCCGCAGGTCACGCTGCCCAACCTGGATCAGGACATCTACTTCCAGGTTGGTCTGCTCACCCTGGTGGGTCTTTCCGCCAAGAACGCCATCCTCATCATCGAGTTCTGTTTGGAGCAGCATCGCGCCGGTGTCCCCGCCTTCCAGGCGGCCATCAACGCCGCACGCCTGCGCTTTAGGCCGATCGTCATGACCTCGCTGGCCTTCATCCTCGGCGTGGTGCCTCTGGCCATCTCCAGCGGCGCCGGCGCAGCGGCCCGTCACTCCATCGCCACCGGCGTTATCGGCGGGATGCTCGCATCCACCTTCATCGCCATCTTCTTCGTACCCATGTTCTTCGTGCTCTTCACCACCGTGTCCGAATGGTTCATGAGCTTCTTCCGCTCCAAACCCATCGTTCACGCTCCTCCGGCCTCAACCCAGAGCCGCGGCCACTAACAACTTCACCTTACGCCTCCCCTCTCCTTGTCCGAGAGACGCCCAACGTAAGGTGAACCAAAGCAAGAGAGCCCAGGATAGTGCGCGTCCCACGCGCCTTACCCTGGGCTCTCTTGTTTTCCCGCCGGGCTTACTCCCACTTGGCGAAAATCATATCCGTCGAGTCCAGCGGCAGCCTCACCACGATTGTTCCGTCTGCACCATCCTGAATTACTTTCAGCTCGCCCTGGCGTGACGAATACACCTTGCCGAACTTTCTGTTCCCCACATGAATCCTTACCACGGCTTCCCTCACAGGGTCACCTGAGTAGTTCGCCAGGGGAACCACCCAGCCCACTGTGCCTTCCAGCAATGTGGCTTCCACTAACGGGGAGGAGACCGTCACCGGCTCTTTCGCCAGCTTGCCGGAGTGGAAGTTCATCATGCTTCGCAGTTCTCCATTAAAGCTCCCGGCGTCGGGTGCGTTGGAATACCGCGCACGCGTTTTCTCGCCTGTTGCACGAAGCAGGGTTGCATCCTTAGGCGCAGGTTCCTGCCCGTTTTTATCAAACGCTGCTTGCGCATCCATGATGTAGCTCAAGCCCGGCAGGAACCCGTAGACCTCCACGAACCCATTGATCAATGCCACACGCTGTCTGGCCGGTTTTCCATCCGCGAATTTCATATCACTCGCGGGTGATCCTTTCCCGCCCTGCCAGGAAATGATGTCTTGTTTCTGAGCAAAAAAGTCAACGGATTGCTCTGCGTATCCTCCGTAAGGTTTAGTCAAACGCCATTGCACTTTTCCTTGAGGCAGGAGATTCTTCGCCACCCGATACGCGCTGGCGTGCCAATACCCCTGCAATCGTTGAAGCGGTCCGCGCTCGATCCCCAGGCCCTTATCCAGGGCATTGGTCTCGCGGTTGAACTCGTCCCGGGTGCCTGCGCCCGCGGCCAGCACCAGCGTGCCGCCGTCTTTGACCCATTGCACCAGCACCGGCACCACCCGGGCATCCAATTGTTCGCCTGAAAGATAAACAACCTTGCGGTCTTTTAAATCTCCGGCCACCACATCTTCTTCATCCACCACGTCCACAGCCACATTGGCGTGACGCAATGCCATGTAGGTGTGCATCCGATCATGCCCGGCCGCGTTATCAAAACCCACATTCCACAGGTCATAGGCCCGGGAATACAGGATCGCGGTTTGCGCCCGTCTTGGCATGGCGTCCATCAGCACATCTTCCGCCGCGCCGATTTCCCTGTTTAGTTCCATCACCGCCTGATACGTCCCCGGGTGCATGTACCAACTGGTTTCATGCCCCGTATAGGTTGGCGTGTATGAGAACATCTCCAGGAATTTGGAACCTTGAGCCATGTTGCTGTAGGCCTTGAGCTTCACGTCCATCGGTGATCGCCCGCTGGCGATCACATACATGCCGATCGGCTGCTTATGTTCCCGTGTCGCCGCCCGCAGCAGTGCCACATTCCACCCTGTCAATTGGGGTGATGATCCGATGTTCGTCCAATCCTCGCTCCAGGCGATATCCAGGCCTTCATTCCGGAACCACGTGAAATAATCATTTCCCTGTGAGTACAGGTTCGCGTGGTACACCGCGCCATCGCTGAAGTTCTGATGCGCCTTCATGTGCGCCGGAAATTCTGCCCGGACCAGCTTGGTGCATTCCTTGAAAAACTTCACGATCATCCACGCCCGGTACCGCTGGCTCATCGCGTACAACACGGGGTTTTGCGCGCCGCGGTCGCTGGTCATCTTCACCTGGTCCCAGGTTTTTACGCCAAGTTTCTCAGGCGTCTGGCCGGTCTCTTTAAGCCATTCCACAAACGCTTTTTCATGGATCGGCTTGCCCACGATCGCCGCCAGATCCGGCGGACCCGCTTCATCGGTCAGTTGCACCGCAAGGACGTGCGGGTTCAGCGGGCTCTTCGTGGTTTCCTCACCACCGCGCTTCACAAACCCCTTGATCCTGTCCCAAAGCGGCTCGTCAAATCCTCCCGGCCCAAAAAGCATCACTCGGACACCCGTCCGGCCAAACACCAGGCCATGGGCAATATCGTTTTCATCGAGCTCTGAGTCCTTCCTGCCGCTGAGCCCTAAAAGCTCCAGCACCTTCATCTCCGTTTCGTACACCCCAAAGCTGTTGCGCATGTCCGTCGCGTTCATTGCAATAAACACCGGAAACTTTGTCGGCCGCTTACCGAAAGCCGGCTGCGGAATGGCTTGCGTAATCCGAAGGTTTTCTTTGGCCACATCCAGGTCGAACAAGGGTTTCTTGCCGTCGGCCAGATTCGGCCGGAATCGGACATGCATGCCCGCTCCGGGGCCGGATCGTTCAAAGGTCGAAACGATCGACTTCTCATCAGGCGCACTGGCCACATCGATGGCGTACGCGCTCTCCTTGGCGTCGGGGTTGTGGTACTTGTAAGTCGCCATGAGCATCAGGTTCGTATCACTGTCGATATACAACTGCCGGGTGAAGTTCAGCCACCCCGTGTCATCCCCCGGCGTCAGCAGGTCTTTCTCCTTCACCGTCACGCCTTGGTTAATCACCCCTTTGCCGATGCCAAGGTTGCCGTACCAAGGCGGCCGCATATGGTCGGCAAACCCATAAAAATATGTCTTGGGAAGATCGCTTTTAAGCAGCCTCAACCGGATGTAGGTCTGGGGCACAAAGTCCCGGTAGTCCGGCTTGTAGGTCGGATCTTTGGTCAGCAGTACACAGTCCACCATCTGGCCGGTTTCCGCTTTCTTGCCTTCGCCCGGTTTAATCAGTGTGATCTTCACTTCCCCCTTGTTCAGTTTCGCCATGCCCTTGGCTTCGCCCCAGCCAAACTGCACGCGCTTGTCGCTGTCGTTACCGCCGTTGCCTGCGATATCTTCCTCGCTGGCCTCATCACGCCCGTTGTCAAACTTCTGCCGAAGCACTTCCTTCCCCCCCTGCGATATCACCACTTCAAAGGCGCCTTTGCTTACCGCGGGTTGCCGGAAGTTCACCCACAGCTTGTATTCGCCGTCTTCCCCCACATCCAGCACTTTGTGCGCCTGCCCGGCCGATGCAGAGTCACCCGACAGGTATTTCATGTTCGACGCGATAATCGCCCGGGAGTGGTAAGGCGTATCTTTCACCGCCCACGCGGTTCCTTCCGCGTCAAACATCTCGGCTTCAGCAAACACCCAGCTTGCCTTTGGCCCGGGCCAAGGCTGTGCAGGGTCTGCCGCGTAAGCCATGCCGGAGCCCATCAAGCCGACAACCATCGCAAAAACCCCGGGTTTCATGTGCTTCTTCTTCTTCATTGTGTTTTCCAGGTATCAGGCCAAACGGAACCATATGGCTATCGTACGGCCGTTCCTGCCGGCTTCTCTACCTAATCGGAACATCATTCCACTGACAAAAACGCGCGTCGCAATAAACCCGCATTTTTCGGCTTTACTGTCCCTTTAAAAAATCTGTCGGAAACTCCAATGGCTGCCGGGAAACCCATACATGGACCTGTCCTGCGTTTCCCCATGCTCCATCATCCCGGGTTAAACTGTCGGCATGACCGACCCATCCGCCGCTCATCCCAATAAAGTCTGTTTTTCCACCCCCTGGATTGAGCTTTTAGCCATCAGTCCCAAGTCGGGCCAGGGCGCCCCGCACTATGCCTTGGCCAGCAAGGACTACGTCTCCGTGGTCGCGCTTGATGAGCAAGGCCGCATTCTCCTTGTAAAGCAATATCGCCCCGCCGTCGGCCAGGAAACCATCGAGCTTCCCGCCGGTCATGTTGAAGACAATCAAACGCCTGAGGAATCCGCATCCCAGGAATTGCTTGACGAAACAGGCTACAAAGCTGGCCGGATGGAGCTTCTGGGCGTCATCCATCCGGACACCGGCCGTCTCATGAACAGGCATCACTGCTTCTTTGCTTCTAACCTGACCCGGGCCATGTCGCAGACCGCGCCGGATGAAGTGGCCGAGCCGTTCGCCGTGCCGCTGTCGGAATTTTTCCTTCTTCTTACTCAGGGCAAATTCAACCACGCCCAGCACCTGGCGCCTCTCTTTCTTGCCCACATCCATGGAAAGCTGTCTTTCCCGGGCTCCCCTTCGCAGGACAACAAATGACTTCCCAGCCCCTGCGCATCGGTGTGATCGGCCTGGGTTTCGGCGCTGCGGTTCACGCCCCGGCTTTTAATCAAGTGCCCGGCTGCCAGGTCGTGGCCATCGCCGGACGAAACCCCGTCAAGGCCGCAACTGCCGCCGTCAAAATCCCCGGTTCCCAGCCTTTCACCAACTGGGAGCAAATGCTGGATCAAGCCCAGCCTCACGCCATCACAATCGCGGTTCCCCCCAGTATTCAGCCGCAAATCGTTCTGGCCGCTGCCGCCCGTGGCATTGCCGTGTTTTGCGAAAAGCCTGCGGCTTCCTCTGTGGAAGCCGCCCAGGCCATGCTTGACGCCGTCACAAAGCACAACGTCACTCACGCCGTCAACTTTCTATTCGCCCAGGTTCCGCAGTGGCAGGAAGCCAAAGCCATCATCAATCAGATGGGCGCACTCAAGTCTGCCGCCCTCACCTGGCGCGTCGAAACCTACGCCCACCGGCACAATCTCACCGATGGCTGGAAACGCGCTCCAGACCAAGGCGGCGGAGCCCTCTTTAACTTCGTCTCACACTGCGCCTATTACCTCCCCTGGCTCTTTGGCCCCATCGTGAAAGTAAATGCAAATCTGCTCCCCCCCGGCTCGCCGGAAGACGCCCGGGTGGACGCGTGGCTTGAGTTCCAATCCGGCCTCACTCTTTCCCTTGGCGTCGTGCTGGATGCCCCCTTTGGCACCGGCCACCGGCTTGAGGTTTACTCGGATAACCAAGCCCTGCTTCTGGAAAACACCGGTTCGGATTATGTCTCAGGCTTTACCTTAAAAGCTTCTTCCCGCCCGCCTGCGCCTGCGTACGCCGTTGCATCCCAATCGGTTGTCACCCAATCCGATGGCCGAACCTGGGCCACAGCCCAGCTCGCCCGGCAATTCATCGATCACCTGCGCCAAGGCGCCTCTCCCACGCCCAACCTCACTCACGCCCTCCAGGCTCAGCGCGTTCTCCACGCTCTTCGTCAATCCAGCACGCTTAAGCAATGGGTGGATGTTCCCAATGCCAGTTGATCTCGACATCGTCATGCCTGTCTATAACGAGGGTGAAAACATCCTCAGCGTTGTCAATTCGCTCGCCAGACATGTTAAAACCCCCTTTCGCGTGCTCATTTGCTACGACCGGGACGATGACACCACGCTGGCGGCCCTTCGCACCCTCGACCCGGCCGCCGCGCCCACAATCGTCCTGGTGAAAAACCAAGGCAAAGGCGTATTGAGCGCCATCACAACCGGGTTTGAAGCCTCCACGGCTCCCGCTGTGCTCATGATGCCCGCCGATGACGACTTTAACGCTCCGCGCCTGGACGCCATGGCCCGGCTCATCCTTGACGGGGCAGACATTGTCTGCCCTTCCCGCTTCATCGGCGATGGCTCCATGACAGGGTGCCCTCCCTTAAAAGCGTTTCTCGTTCGGGCAATCGCTTTTTTCATGTTTTACATCGTGGGCGTGCCCACGCACGATCCCACCAATGGTTTTCGCTTTTTCAGCCGCCGGGTGATTGATCGGATTCCGATTGAAACCCAGGCCGGCTTTGCCTACAGCATTGAACTGCTGGCCAAATGCCACCGGCTCGGCTGGCCCATCCATGAGCGTCCCGCCATTTGGCTTGAACGAAAGGCCGGTGCCAGCCGGTTTCGGATTTTCAAATGGGCCCCCAGTTATCTGCGCTGGGTTTTCTATGCAATCGCCACCCGGATTCTGTTTCGCAAACCAAACACAGTTGTGTTAAAAGAAGCAAAGCCGGTCTCAACAATGTGATGAGCACGCCCGATTTACTCGTCTCCAAAGGTCCTTATTGAATGGCATCGAGAACCTACCTCGTCACAGGCGGCACCGGATTCATCGGCAGCGCACTCGTCAGGGCCCTTCTCAAAGCCGGCCATCATGTCCGCAGCATCGATAACGATGCCCGCGGCCGGGCTACTCGGCTCTCGGACCTCGGTAGCTCCGTCGAGCTCATCGTTGGCGACATCCGAGATCCTGCCGCTGTCGACAAGGCCGTCAAAGGCGTCGACTGCGTTTGCCATCTGGCCTATATCAACGGCACTGAATTCTTTTATTCCATGCCGGATCTCATTCTTGATGTCGCTGTCCGCGGTATGACCAATGTCATTGATTCCTGCATCCGGCACAACGTCGGTGATCTTGTCCTGGCCAGCAGTTCAGAGGTCTACCAATCCCCCGCCCAGGTTCCCACCGACGAATCCGTACCGCTGATCGTGCCCGACATCTCAAACCCCCGTTACTCCTACGGCGGCGGCAAGATCATCTCCGAACTCCTCACCCTCAACTACGGCCGAAAGCACTTCAAGCGCGCCACCGTCTTCCGTCCGCACAATGTCTTTGGCCCCGATATGTCCTGGGAGCACGTCATCCCCCAGTTCGCAGTCCGCATGGCCCGCCTCGCGCAGGAATCGCCCACAGGCGTCATCCAGTTCCCCATCCGTGGCGATGGCTCCTCCACCCGTTCATTCATCTACATTGATGAATTCATCGACGGCGCCATGCGCGTCATCCAGCAGGGGCAACATCTCAACATCTATCACATCGGCACCACCCTCGAGCTTTCCGTCGCGCAGCTCGCAAAGCGTGTAGGTCAGTGCCTGGGGCGTGAAGTGCAAATCGTCCCCGGCAGCGCAGTCCCAGGCGAAACCCTGCGCCGCTGCCCCAACATCGACAAACTTAAGGCTCTGGGCTTTGAGCCCAAGACGGACTTTCAGCAAGCCTTGTCCAAAACTGTTGCCTGGTACGCTGCAAACATCGATAAAGCACCTGATCACATCTCTGGAACCAAAGCAAGGAACCTCTAAATGAAGTCTTCACTCAAACTCGCTGCCGGCACAGGCTCCAGCGTCGTCGTTAATCACTGCCAGGTCTGCGACAGCACGGATTTGAAGCGGGTGCTCTTTCTTGGCTACCTGCCTCCCGTCAATCAAATGCCCAAGCAGGGCACCACGCCTGCGGAGCAGCCGGCCTACCCGGCCCTTCTGCTGCGCTGCCCCAAGTGCCAGCTCGTGCAGCTTGGCCTCACGGTGGACCCGGCCATCCTCTTCCCCCCCGAGTACCCCTACAGCTCCGGCACCACCAAGATCCTTCGCGATAACTTCGCCGAGCTTTATGTCGATTCCCAGAACGTGGTCAAGCTCACGCCTCAGGACCTGGTCATCGACGTGGGCTCAAACGACGGCACGCTCCTGAGCAACTTCAAAAACCCGGGCCATCGCGTTCTGGGTATTGAGCCTTCTGACATGGGCAAGGTTGCCATCTCCAAGGGCATCCCCAGCCTGATCGCATTCTTTGGCCCCGCCGCTGCCGCTGAAGCCCGCAAAACCGCCGGTCCGGCCAAGATCGTCACTGCGACCAATGTTTTTGCGCACATTGAAAACGTCCATCAGATCGTCGAAAGCATTATTTCCATGCTCGACGACAAAGGCGTGTTCATCTCCGAATCGCACTACCTCCTTCCTCTCATCCAGACGCTTCAATACGACACCATCTACCACGAACACCTGCGCTACTACAGCCTTCACAGCCTCAAATTCCTGTTGGAAGCGCACGGGCTGGAGGTTGTCCGGGTCAAGCGCATCCCCACCCATGGCGGCTCCATCCGCGTCTACTCCGCCAAGAAAGGCGCCTACCCCGTCGACCCCTCCGTCCAGGCCTCTCTCAACGAGGAATCCAGCTTCGGGCTCGACAAGGAATCCACCTACGAGAAGTTCAAGAAAGACGTCACGCAGTCCAAGCTCGACATCATGGCCAAGCTCCGGGAATTCAAAAACCAGGGCAAGCGGATCGTCGGCATCGGCGCACCTTCCCGGGCCAGCACGCTGGTGAGCTACCTGGGCATTGATGACGGCGTTCTCGACGCCGTGCTGGAAGTCCCCGGCTCTTACAAAATCGGCAAGTACATGCCAGGCACGCTCATCCCCGTCGTCGATGAACGCATGCTTTTCACCGACCAGCCGGACTACGCCATGCTTCTTTCATGGCACATCGCAGATGAACTTATTCCTAAGCTCAAGGCCAAAGGATTTAAGGGCAAGTTCATCATCCCGCTTCCCACCGTCCGGATTGTCGACTAAGCCCATTCGGCATAGGATGCACCACTCTCATCGATCGGGTGTCCAGCGAAGGATTTTCCGTGGCGCATGACTCAACTGGTGAAAAAACTCCCCAGCCCACCCCTTGCACCACGCACTCAGTCTGGTATCATTTCTCTCCTTCCAGCCACCCGGCAAAACGGGCGTTTAGCTCAGCTGGCTAGAGCGCATGCTTCACACGCATGAGGTCGTGGGTTCAAGTCCCACATCGCCCATCAAAGCAAAAAACCCTTGGTTTCCAAGGGTTTTTTGCTTTATTGATTCTTTGCTGGCCGGGGTGCCCCGCCACTCAGCGGTACATCGGCAAAAACCGGGCGTAAACCTGCAGCGTCAGCAGATACATGGAAGTCGCATACACCCGGCCCGCATTGGCCGCGCCAGCGGTTTTACCGGGATTAAAGCTCCCCACCAGGCCCTTGGTTTTCATGTCCTGCAGCGACAGGACATTCGGCCGAAACGTCTTGTTCCAGTCGCGCCACTTGTTTCCGCCGACTTGAAACATGCAGTAAGTCGCGTAATAGGTGAAGTACTCATCTTCCGTCTGCGGGCCGTTGCGGGCAATCAGGTCACCCGCCTTCATCACCATGGTGTCTTCCAGCCCGTATCCCAGAAACAGCCGGCAGCACATTGCCACTGAAGTCATGGAGATCTTGGGGTTATCGCGTCCCTGATAGCCAGCCTGCCCGTCTTCCAGCGTGCAGGCCCGAAGGTACATGTGCACCTTCAGAACCGCATCTTCCGGAACCGTCAGCCCCGCCATCATGGCGGACTTGATGCCCATGATCTGAAACCCCGTCACCGATGTGTCGTTGCCCGGCCCGGTGTAGCTGTAGCCACCTTCGCTGCTCGCCTTGGAGAGGATGAAGTTCAGCAGCTTTTGCGCTGGTTCCTTGTATTTTTCATCTTTGGTCAAGGCGTAGGTTTCGCACATCACCATCAGCGAGATGCCTTGGTCATAAAAAATCGACCCATTCATCCCGCCGGTAAGTTGATCTTGTTTGGCCAGCACCCAATCCACCCCGCGCTCCACGTGCGCGCTGTACGCGGTTTTGCTGTTGGGGTAGTGCCCTTCCCCCAGAAACACCAGCAGTGCAAGCCCTGTCACGCCCAGCTCCCGGTTTGCTTCTCCGCCATAGGACTTGGGGTCCCAGTGCCCGTCAGAGCTTTGCACCCCAGCCAACCACTTCACGCCCATGTCGATGGCGCGCTCCACTTCTGCGGTGGCCCCGTTTTGTATCCGCTGCGCCCGGCCGGCCACGCCGCGCGCGCCAAACCCGCCGGAGCCCTTGCGCTTAAGGATGGAGCTTAAGTCAGGTGCCAGTGAAGGCACGTTCAGCCCATCTTCCGGCAGGGAAGCCCCCATGTTGCCCGAATCCCCCTTAGAGTCGTTCTTGCGCAGTTCTGCCAGCTTTTTCTCGTCAATGACCACGGATTCCGAAGCATTGTTCTTGTCGGAGATGGCTTGATCGGTTTTGGTGCTGTCATCGGTGCCCGATACCTTCTCCTGGTTTTCAGTCCGGGTCGGCGGTCCCTTGGAATTGCCTGTTTCCTTGCCGTCATCCGCAGCGCCACGGCCATGGCCGCGATCGCTGCCGCCTCGCCCGCGACCTGATTTTGCCGTGCCGGATTCCCCCTCGCCCCCGCCAAGCCCGATTTCCGTATTCGGCGGCGGCGGAGCCACTTTCACCCCACCGCCAGACCCTCCCGAAGACCCCCCGCTGCTTCCGCTGCCTCCCGTGCTCACCACGGCGCTCACACCCCAGATCAGCAAACCCAGCCCAAGCAGCCCAGCAATCACGATCCCCGTGAACATGATGGTGGATTTAACCTGCTGCTGAGCCCGATGGTCGCTTACCCCGCCGGTGTAATGCTGCATCGGGGTCTGAAGGTCGGCAAACGGGTCAAACCCCGTCTTTTCGCTGGGCGCTCTGCCGCTTCTGGTCCCGCGTGGTTTAGTCACAGGCGGTGTACTTGTGCTCGGCGCGGTTGGCTCTGCCTGCGCAGGCGGCGGCTCCGCTGGCCCGCTTCCAGCCACCTTGATCGCTCTCCCACAAAGCGGGCAAGGCAGTTCCCGCGCCTCTGGACGGGCGGGAACGGTTGCTTTATATCCACAAGTACATCGGGCTTCAGGCATGATTAGAGCTTACTGGCTTTGATTCGGTCTTTTTCGTTACTTTAATTGAAATTGTATATCACGACCCCGTTTTCCATGCCAATACATCACGGTACTATAGCCCACGACGCAATATCATCGGAGACGGCATGTCTGAAACTCTGGAAAACCAAGCCGCGAATGATTCTTCAAACGTGGGCACCGTTCATGACAGGTTTCTCCCGTCGGTCCTGTGCCCTCACTGCCATCAGAAATTCAAGTTTGAAGACACCCTCTGGGCCGCCACCCATGTGGACCTCAAAGGCGATCTTCTGGCTGGCCCTTCGGCCATGGCCCGGTTTCGCCCCACCCGCTTCAATGTCGCCGGCGAGGCGCTGGACCCTAAAGGCTCTCCCTGCCGTGAAATGGCCTGCCCCCACTGCCATTTGATCTTCCCGCGCATCCTTCTGGAAAACGACCCCCTCTACATCTCCGTCATCGGGTCCACCTTCTCCGGCAAAACCACCCTTTTGGCCTCCATGATCGCCCAGCAGCGCATCCACTTTCCGCGCGATTTTGCGCTCTCTTTCGGCGATGTGGATGCCTCCGGCAATAATTTTTTCGAGTCCGCCGAGGCCTGCATGACCCCTGCCGGCTCCGGCCTGGTCACGCAGAAAAAAATACCCCAGGGCATCAGCCCCACCGCATGGCCCGGCATCAATTACCTCTGGACCAAGCAAAAGGAGCAGGAAGTCTCCCTTCCCCGGCCGCTGCTCTACATTGTTCGCCCCGAAGGCATCCACCCAAACGCCAATAACCCGGACATCGGCGCCAGGACGGTCTGTTTCTATGACAACTCCGGCGCCAATTACCTGCCGTCCGAAGACCCCAAAGTCCCCGCCACCACCAGCCATCTTCAGCGATCCAAAGTCCTTTTTGTGGTCTTTGATCCCACCCAGTCTCCCAGTGTGCGCGACAAACTCCTCCGCTCCAGCACAGACCCTCAGCTTGCCCGCGGCCCCGTCAATAAACAGGAAACCATCATCCGCGAAGCGGCCAACCGCATGCGTGCCCATGCCGGCCTTTCGACCTCTCAACGCATCGAACGCCCCGCTTTGATCCTCATGCCCAAAGCCGATCTCTGGCTCTCGATGCTCGGCGAGGACATCTCCCGGGAACCTTACGTTTCCCCCAATTCGGCAAACAGCACCATCAAATGCGCCAGGCTGGACCTGGGCCGGATCGAAAGCCTCTCCGACAAGCTTGAAAACTGGGTGAAAACCAACTCCCCGGAAGTCTATTCCGCGCTCAAGGAGTCTTTTGCCAGCATCCGGTTCATCCCAATCACCGCGACGGGCCAGTCACCCGCGCTCGTGGCAGGTAAATACACATTCGACAACCAAGCCCTCGCTCCCAAGTGGGTCTGCGTCCCTTTGCTGTATGCTTTCGCAAGATTCTCCACCACCATGGTCGTCGGCACCGGTGTCGCCGTCTAAATCTCACAACCCTGTCTCTTTCGCCAAAAGCGTTCACCCCGACAGTCGACTATCGAGAAATCAATGGCTCAGGAACTGCTTCTAACTTACGCTTCAAACGGCATTAAAGCCGGCACCTCCGGCTTCTGCACCGTTGCCGTCACCGATGGAACCCCCGGCCCCATCGTTGACTCCCTTGAACTTCTCTCAGGCTATGAGCTTCCCCTTGCTCCCGACGGCCAGCCTTATCCCGTCGCCACCCTCCCCATCCTTTTTGCGCACTACATTCCCAACACCGGCGGGCTCTCCCGGCATTTCCTCACATCCATCCGGATCATCGACGACAGCGCCCCAGGCGGCCGCCCCAACAAGCTCGCCCGTCACCTCGTGCTCGATACCGCCGAAGAACTCGCCCCCGGCCCCAGTTGGGTGCTTCACCATACAGCATTCTTTGAAAAGCCATGGGACGGCCAGGTCCGGGTGATCCCCGCCCCCACCGAACTGGCCACCGGCAATAACCCGGCGCGATACTGCCAGGCCTGGGCGGCCGCAACAGGTGACGCCGGCTGGGCAGGCGTCATCATCGAACAATTCCTCCTGGACGCCTCCAAACCCATCTACATCGTCTACGCTCCCGGCACTGATCCCCTTGAACTGATCGACGAAGCCCTCTCGCTCATGACGCCTGAGGATCGCTGGCGTGTGACTTTCTCCACCCATTTCACAAAACCTCTCGAAGGCGTCCAATGCTGCTGGCGCTTCGTCCTTGATGGCACCGGGGCAGCCCAGAAAGCCCGGTCGTTCAAGCCCATGGGGTTCACGGTCATCGACCTTCCAGCCGGCCTGGAAGGCACGCCCAAAGGCAAGTACCCCGAACTGGCCCGGACCAGCGCGCGCGTGGACACCCGCGCCGCCAAAGGCAAGGACGGCTGGACCGAGGTCGCCCCCACCGATCAAACCGATTACGACGCCGTTGCCGCGCAGATCCCCAAGGCCCCTAAGCCCGCGGAAATCCGCTTCAAAGGCGGCATCATCTTCTGGGTCATCGCCATTGTCTGGCCCGTCATCGCCGGGGTGCTGGTCTACAACCAGACGGACCACAACAAGAAAATCGAGCTTAATACGGCCCACTCAACCATCAGCGATCTTGAAAACAAAGTTCACGACCTCCAGCAGGAGATCGCCAAATCCCGCGCTGATGCAGATGCCCTCGCTCAGCAACTTACCGCCGCCCAGGCAGCGGCGAACTCACTCTCGGCGCCTTCCGCAGCACCGGCCGGAGGTGACAAATGACCATGACCGCCAGCCAACTTGCAAGTCGAATCAACGCTTCTGTACAGGCCGTAGGCACCGGCGTCGCCGCAGAAGCCGGAGACCTTGCCAAGGAATACGCCCGGATCATCCTCTTTGCCACGCAGCGCATCAATGCCTGCTCGGTCCTCCTGTCTAAGGGGCTGCGCAGCGAGGCGCTTCACCTCTTGGTTGTGGAGCCCTCGGTCTTGCCGGTGATTCAGGCGTTTGAGTCCGCCAAACTCCCTGAATTTGAATACATCTGCAAACAGCAGGGCATCACCCTTCCTGCCCGTTGGACGCAAGACCAGCTCAGCATCCTGCGCCAGGCCGTCGCCCAGGAAAAAAAACTCCAGCCGCTGCTCAAAAAGCACCGGCTCGGCGCGATGATCCAGCTCCCCCTTTCCGAACGCATCGCCACCCTGCGCGAACTGGCCAATCAAGACCCTGGCAACCCCATCTGGGATCAGGACATCAGAACGTTTGAATCCTCCTTGATCAACGATCTGCTCACCACCACCCGCAGGCCAGGCGGCGCCACCCTCGCCAACCTCCAGCGCACCCTCCGTGAGCTCACCGACCCTGAGCTGCGCAACAAACCCACCAAAGAGCAGATCGCGCTCATTCGGGCCCAGGTTCAAAAGCTTCTTCATCAAAAGCTCGATGAGGAAACCCGCCCGCTCCTGGACCGACTCCACCATGCCTACCTGGCGTCTGACCCCGTCGCCACCCATGAAGCGATCCAGGCTGTCTCCGAGCTTTTCTCTGCCCGTAATGTTGAAATTCCTCCTGAAGTCCTTCAGCAAGTCAGCCCCGCCGCCGTTTGGGTCGGCCAGGTCCACGAGCGAAAGGCCCTCGTTCAACAGTTCAACAACGCCTGCGACGACCTGCGCCAGGCGTTGGCCGATCGGCAAAGCGTCGATGCCCTGTTGGCCTACAAACGCAAGGCCGAATCCTTTGAAATCGACCTGCCGGAGGAAATACTCTGGGACCTGCGCACCGCGATCAACAATCATGAAATGCGACGCCAGCGCAAAGTTCGTTTTGCATTCCTTGCCGCACTCATGGTGATTACCGGCGTCGGTGTCGGCACCAGTTGGGGCATGAACAAATATCGCAATGACCGCGAAGCCGAAAGATTCACCAACGATCTCGCCCGAGCCATCCAGGACAGTGACATCAAGAAAGCCCAGGACGTCCTGGAACAACTCAAAACGCATGCCCCATGGCTGGCGTCTCGCCCGGAATTCACGCCCCTGCGTGATGAGCTGGCCAAGCTTCAGGCTGCTGAAACCACGCGAGCCAGTGAGTTCAAGCTTGTGCTTCAGGAAGTCTTGGAAACCCCTCCCGATCAGACCGATGCACTGGCCATCAAGAAGCTTGGCGAGCTTGCTAAATCACCTGAGGATCGAAAGATCGTCAATGACATCCATGAAAAGCTCAACATCGCTTTCCTCAACGACTTGAGCAGTCTTTCCGTCCAGCTCAACCAGTTTGTGACCACTCTTTCTCCCACCGCGGATCTTTCCGAAACGGAATTGAAAATCCAGGAATTCTCCGACCGGCTCAACAAAGTCAAAGCCCGGCCGGTCTACGACATCAAAATCGACGACACCATCGCCCCTGTCGAAAAGCAGATCGCAGGCACCCGGCTTTCTCTGGAAACCCGAATCAAGCAGCTTCAGCAGCAAAAAGACCAATCCACCCGGCTTGCTGAAATGCCCTCCCATGCCAAGTCAGCCATTCGTCTGGCGTCGGAATTGGATGCCTTCGCCGCAGACTTTCCTGGGGCCAGCGAATCCCGGTCATTCAAGGCGGCTGCCACCCACGCCGGCGAATGGCACGCCTATCAGCAATGGCTCATCCTCATCAAGAACTGGAAGTACAACTTTACGGACCTGGGTGTCGATGACGTCGGCCCGCGCCTCAAGGACGTCGACGCCTACATCCGCGAATACCCGCAATCCCCGGTCATCGCAGACGCCGCCCTCTACCAGGAATTCCTCCGGCGCGCCGCCACCGCTCAAACCGGCGGCGGCCCCATCCGCAAAACCTTCAAGGCCTTCGTCACCAATCCTCTCATCGCAAACCTCTGGGTCGTGCGCTCTTCCGCTGGTAAAAACCAGTACTACTCCCTTGGCGAGGGCAAATACAAGGCCTCGGAAGTCGCCAGCACCGTTGAAGTCGTCCTCACCGAAGACTTCAGCCAGCCCGTCAGGAAAGAGTTCACCCCCGGCCAGATTCGTAAGCCCGTCCCCAGCCCCCAGGCCCAATGGGCGCAAACGCTTAACGATCAACTGGTCGTCATGCGCGACACCGATTGGCCCATCTTCGTGGCCAAGGCCCTTGAACAGGCCATTAACGCCAAAGACATCGACCCCAATGTCCAGGTTCTGCTCATTCGCGCCGCCGTCAATATGGCCCGCGAATGCAGTTGGGGCATTGATGATCAAGTCGCCCAGCTCACCCAGTCGGTGCCCAAGACTCCCGCTTACACCAGCTTCTGGCTCGATCCCGCAACCGAAGGCCTGGCCGAAAAGACTGCCGAATCCCAGCGCATCGTCAACGCGGCGCAAAAAGTCACCGGCTTGCAAGACGCCACCAATGCCGCCTTGGCGTCCATGACCAGGCCCATGCTCATTGATGCCGTCGGTTACGCCGTCATCATGGGTCGTCCCGAAAATATGCAGGCCCTCACCACGCAAGCCAATCTCCCCGCAAACGCCATCCTTCAGGCAATGGTTCCACGCGTCTCCGATGGCAAGCAAACCATCCGGAAGATCGGCACAGTCGTCAACGGAAAGCCGCAGATCAATCCAGAATCCCTCACCGGCCTGGAAGTCGGCATGATGGTCTTCATCGTCAAACCAATCGAGGTCAAACCATGACAGCAGCTCCTGCAAACCAAGCCGCCTCCGGCATTGATGGGCCAGCGCGATACTCCTGGCAGCGCTCGGATATCGAGTCCCGCTTTGGCCTCAAAGGCGGGCGCTTCACGCGCATCAACAATCTGATGTGCTTCATCCTCGCGCTCGTCTTCACCGTTATCACTTATGCCGGCATGAGCTTTTATCCCAAGGCTTACATCGTTCAATTCTTCACTGAACGTGGCCCCACTCAGCACGCCGCCGTCTTCTTCACATACTGGACCATGTTCACCCTGCTCATCAAATGGGCCAAGGTTCGCCATCAGGCCACCGCCGTCCACTTCACCGACCTTGTCCCCGTTTCCAGCGACTTTGTCCTCTCCTCCGCCACCGTCGGCATGGTGCTGGCCAAGCTTCGCAACGCCTGCGACGACACCTCCAAGTACATCCTCTTCAACCGGATCGACATCGGGCTCTCGAATCTCAAGAACATGGGCCAGATCACCGACGTTGAAGGCGTCTTCCAATCCCAGGCATCCACCGATGAAGACATGATGGAAGGCAGCTATTCGCTGCTCAAAGGCCTCATCTGGTGTATCCCCGTGCTTGGCTTCATCGGCACCGTGCTTGGCCTTGGCCAGGCCATCGGCGAGTTCTCGGGCGTTCTTGCCGACGCTCAGGATCTTTCCCAGATCAAGCCCGCTCTCCAGCGCGTCACCACCGGCCTCTCGACGGCGTTCGACACCACCATGCTCGCCCTTACCGCCGCGCTGGTGATGCAGATGCTCCTCACCGTCGTTCGCAAGAGCGAAGAGGAAATGATGGATGAATGCAAGGAATACTGCCAGCGCAACATCATTGGCCGTTTGCGCATCACCCGCCTGGAATAGTCGCACCGCACAGGAAATCAACCCCTCCCGCGCCTTCTGACCTTTTTGATCCCGCTTCCTGGACTCGCTTACACGGACACTTCCTCCAATGTCACGCAGAGACAAACGCGCCGATGAAGTGACAATGAGCTTTTTCTCATTTCAGGACATCATTTGCTGCGTTACAGGCATTCTTATTTTCATCACTCTCATGGTCAGTGTCGATCTGGTCAACGCAGGCGGCCCCAAAGGCAGCCTCGAAGAAGCCGCGCTTGAAAGCAAAATGAGCCTCAGCTCGGCAAGGCGTCGTCTTGCCCGGCTCAAAGCCGAATATGACCAGATTGTCGAAAATCAGCAACAGCTCAAGGGAGAACCCATCACCCAGGCCAGGGTTGATGAAATGGCCAGGCAGGTCACCGAGCTTGAAAAGACCCGCCGGTTTGTCACCCAGCAGAAGAATTACGAAAAGATTCAAGCCGCACAACTCGCCGAGCAGATACGCGACGCCAGGAAGCGCAATGAAGAACTTCAGAAACAACTGCTCGCTCTCACCCAGTCCGTGGCCAGGGATGAGAACCGCATGGCCATCAACATCCCCGCAGGCAACGAGAAGAATCTCAAACCCGTCTTCATCGAGCTCACCACCAACGCCATTACCACGGCGGACTTCAATGAAGAAGGCGACATCCGCCAGCTTAAACGCTTCGCAGGCGCCCAGGCCATGATCGACGTTGTTAAATGGACGGAAACCCGGGACGTCAAAAACGACTACCTGGTCATCCTTGTCCGTCCCGACGCAATGGAGCTCTTTGGCCCGCTGCGCCGTGAACTGCGTGGCCGCGGCTTCACTGTTGGCTGGGAAGCATGGCCCCTCTCCAAGACACTCTTCACCAAGCGGCAGGAAAAGCCCGTAAAACCGGAGGGTGACAATGGGCCGTAAATCCTCCGGTGCCAGCATCGACGCTGCATTCGATCTCTTCCTGGATACCATTTCCAACGCCTTCGGCGGTATCGTCTTTATCGCATTGCTCGTCTGCGTCATGCTCCAGCTCTCAGGCCCTGCCAAAAAGGTCAAGGCCGCAGCCCTTGAGCGTGACAAGGAAAACATTGAACTCGCCCGCATCCTTCAGGAAGTTGAAACTTACGAACGCCTGGTAGCCCAAAACCAGGACCTTCTCACTCAGATGCGCGCCAGCACCGACCCCATGCTCCTGCGCAAATTTTCCGACCTCAAGAAACGCCTCGCCATGTACGACATGTACAAATCTGAAGCGGGCCAAACCAATCAAAAACAAGACATCAACCTTGTCGATCTCGCCAAGCTCAAACAGGAGCTTTTTGACCTTCAACAGCAGCCCAAGGATCTGGACCCCAAGATCAGAGACCTCAAACTCCGTCAGGCCGAGCTGGCTACTTCCAAATCCAACACCGGCGCATCAGGCGCATCTGAAACAACCAAAACCCAGGTCCCCCTTCTCATCAAAAACGGCTCTCTCACATTCCTTATGAGCTATGACGCCAAAGGCACCGCCACCGGGCTCAACACCATCGGCGTCGAAGAAAATTCCTCCAACTCCCTCATCCGCACCTTTAAGCCACGCGCCGATGGCGGTCTGAAGATCCAGGACAATGAACGTTTCTGGCAGCAACTCCAGGCAAGGCTGTCACCGTTCAATAACAAAACCACCTACATCGGCTTTGTCGTATGGCCCGATTCCTATGATGAATTCGAACTCCTGAAAAACCGCACATCCAAAATGGGATTCGGCTACTACCTCGTCCTCATGAAGAAAGACGAAGCCGTCTCCACCGGCGGCCCCGCCCAGGAATTCAAAGGCAAATAACGGCGAAAAAGTCCCATGTCTCGCGCCCTTGTCTCGCGTCAAAATACAAAGAGGTCCGGAGTTCACACTCCGGACCTCTTTTGATTTTTCTTAAGACAAGCGACGCCGGACGCGGGATACGGGACTTCTCCCCTTACCCTTACGTCAGGCTGTTCTGAAAGAATTCAACCACTTCCCCGTCCGGCCCTTTAAAGAACGAAAGCTTCACCGGTGTCGGCCCTGGACGGGATTGAATCACCACATCCTTGGGTGCAATCGTCACTTCCCCGCCCGCGGCCACGGCCTTCGCGGTGGCCGCTTCGCAGTCGTCTGTCCGGATGGCGAAATGAAGAATCACCCCGTCATCGCTCGCGGGAGGAAGATTCGGCCGCTCAAAGATCTCGAGGTAATTCCCGTCGCCCGTATCGAGCATGATCGCCCGTGCCGGCTTCTCGCCCCATTGGATCTTGGGCACAAAGCCCAGGCCTTCGGAGTAGAACCTGACGGACTTATCGAAATCACGTGCACGGATGGCCACATGGTGGAATCCGCCGCCCGCGATGGTTTTGTTCGTGCCTGTCATTAGGCGGCCTTGCCGGACTTGCCGGCCAGTTCAAGCAGTGCCTTGGCCCGGTTCTGTGCCTTGAGCTTCGCGGTGAATTCTTCCGTCGTCACCGGGGTCTTGGCTTCCGCTTCGCGCAGAGATTTTTCGACTTCCGCCTTCTTCACTTCGTCCGCGGCGATGCATTCCGTGGTCAGAATCACAAGCCCGTCCGGCTTCATCTGGGCAAAGCCGCCGGAGATGAAGTAGAAGCGGGCGCCGCCGTTGGCGAGCTCAATTTCAAGGATGCCTTCACCCAGTTCAGTCACCAGCGGTGCCCGATGGTCCAGAATACCGATGCTCCCATCCCACGCGGGGATGTTCGCATAAGTAATGTTCTCTTCGAACACTTGGCGTTCAGGAGTGATCAGGGTGCATTTAAAGCTGCCGGCCATGGTGAGGTCCTTTTGGAAGTCTGGCCCGGCATTTTAAGGGGTTCACGGCCCGTGTCAAAAAAATGCCCATGGACTACGGCCTGAGGCCTTACCCCAGGCGATCCCCGGCCTGGATCGCCTGGCCATTCAAAAAGTCCTTTAATTGCAGCACTTTCGACCCCGGAGTCTGTAATTCCAGCAAGCGAAGGTAGCCAGTCTGGCAGGCCACCACCCCGGGTGCGACAAAAGTTCCAGGCTCTTTCCCGTGCGCAAGGTCCTCGGATTCCACCTGCGCGCGATGGATAATCACTTCCACAGGCCCTTTGGCGCCCTGCCACGTCGCCCTGGCGCCTGGCCAGGGTGTAAGGCCATGCACCCGGCTTTTCACTTTCTGGGCAGGCTGGTCGAATTTCAGGTGGCTGTCCTCCTTAGTGAACTTGGGCGCACGGGTGGCTTTGCTTTCATCCTGGGTCTGTCCCTTTAGCGTCCCATTCACAAAATCGCTCAGCACACCCTTCACCGCCCCAGGCCCCAGCAGCGAAAGCCGGTCATGCAGTTCTCCCGCCGTTTCCAGGTCCCCGATCGCGGTCACGCTCGTCGCATACACCAGGCCCGCATCCATCCGCTGGGCCAGGGATATCACCGACACCCCCGTCTCCTTGTCCCCGCACAGGATCGCATGGTTGATCGGCGCCGCGCCTCGGAACCTGGGCAGTATCGAAGCATGCAGATTGATCACCAGCCGGCCTGACGCGCCAATCACCTCCGGCGAAAGCTTTTGTCCAAATGCGATGACCACCGAAGCATTAGGTGTAAACCCTTTGAGCTTCTCCAGAAACTCGGGCGTGTTCACGCTCTCTTCTTTAAACACCGGCACGCCCAGGCCCGCAGCCCACTCGCCCACCGGCGTTGGCGTCAGCACGCGTTTGCGCCCTGCCGGTTTGTCCGGCTGCGTCACCACGCACAGCACGCGATGCTCACCCGCCAGCGCTTTAAACGTCGGCAGGCCAAACTCACCGGAGCCATAAAAAATCAGGTTCATCAAAGGCCTCTTGTAGGGTGGCGCCGAGTCCGCGAGGCCCACCACGCCGCGTACCGGGCCCCAAAACGCATCAATCACCACAACCGTTCCGACACCACACCGGATTCTAAATTCCGGCTCTACTGCTTCACTCTTGAATCACGCTCCGCCGCGATCACCACGGTTTCTTTTTTCTCACCGGAGCGCCGGCCCGTTCTTCCAGGTCTTTA
>CAZIWA010000072.1:0-27823 GCA_964542875.1 uncultured Phycisphaeraceae bacterium | reverse complement strand
GAACAGTTGGGCGAGTATTTGGTCGATGTCGACGGATATCCGTTGGATCATGGCCTGGCGATGGAGAAGGCACTCAGTGTTGGCTTTCCGGACTTCATGCAGCGTCGCCGTTTTTGTGAAGTATGGAGTTTCAAGATTGTTTTGGAAAATGGCTCGTCCACACGAGGGGCAAATGAGGTTCATGGGAGAGAGCCAGAGGGATTGCGGATGACATTTTTATTGGGAAAAGCCTTAAAAAAAGGTCAATAATAACAGTTGATTAGTTAGTTGTTGACTTTGAATAGAGTTGGTTTAGAATCGGGTTTTGAATGGCTAAGCACATGTAGTGTGGCTGCGTAGCGTTCAAATACTGTGTCCGGTGGATCAATACATTCGAATACCTTCAAGGGGTGCTTTATGGGCAGGTCCTACAACGGCGTGGCTGTGCGCGATTTTCGTGTTGGCAAGCATGAAGTGACCCGTCGCCAGACGCGGTCCCGGTCTGCGATGCTCGAGGCGCTGGAGGCGAGGCAGTTCATGTCTGCCAGCGATGCGATCGACATCAGCAAATACATCCTGCCGGGAACTTCGCAGTCACCGGAGCGGATTGCGGCATTGAAAGAGACCATTGCGCGGATGAATCTAAGCGTGCCAGTGATAGACCCGAGCGTCGATTCGGGGTTTAAGCTTTTGGATGCAGAGTCCGGGCCGCTAATCGGGCTTCCAACCATGCACACTTCGTTTCCCAGCAATACGGGGAGCGGGTACAGCGTCGTCGTGCTGGATACGGGAGCTGACTTGGATCATCCCTTTTTCGGCGCTTCCACGAAGGTGCCGGGCGTTGCTGACCGGATTGTGTACCAATACGATTTTGCGGCTGATATTCTCGATAAATACGGTAAATACGAGGATACAGACGCTTCAGACACCAATGGTCATGGAACAAATGTGGCGAGCATCATTGCGTCACAGGATGCAACTTTGAAGGGGATGGCGCCAGGGGTGAATCTGATCATTTTGAAGGTATTCAACTCAAGCGACCAGTCACCAATAGGGTCCATCGAGAATGCATTGACATGGGTCGTCAACAATGCAGCGACCTACAACGTTGTAAGTGTGAATATGTCATTTGGCGGGAGCGAGAATTACAACGTGCCGACCGAGGGGTACATAAGTGATGAGCTTAAATCGCTTTACGACATGGGGATTGTGGTGGCCGCTGCGGCGGGAAATGAATATTTGAACTACCACGCCCAAGGTGTCGCTTATCCGGCAGCGGATCCCAGCACGCTGGCCGTGGGTGCCGTGTATGACTCCAACTTCGGCAACGATATGCTTGGCCCCTATATTGCGGCCAAGACGGATGCAGACCGGCTGACATATTTCTCTGATCGATCAACGACGATGGTGGATATTTTCGCGCCGGGCTCGGCAATTCTTGCGGCCGGTCTGGCTGGGGGAACGGGGGCCATTTCGGGAACCAGTCAGGCGTCCCCTCATATTGCAGGTTTGGTTGCGGTGGCGCAGAGCATTGCGCAGTCAAAGCTCGGGCGCAAGCTCACTGTGGCCGAGTACCGCGCTTTGCTACAGAAAACCGGAGACTGGATTTTTGATGGTGACGACGAAGTTGACGTGGCGCGCAATACGCAAGAGGGCTACAAGCGTGTTGATGCTTTGGCAATGGCTCAGGCAATTACCAGCACCTTTGGCCAGGGAATATCCGGTGAGGTGTGGGACGATGTTGATCGTGACGGAGTTCACGATCTGGGTGAAGGTGCATTGAGCGGTGTGAAAGTTTTCATTGATTCAACAAACAACGATCGTTTTGACGTGGGCGAGGTTTACACCATCACCGATGCGTTTGGAGGATACATCCTGCCCAACATGGCAGCAGGGACATACTCGGTCGAAATGGAATTGCCTGATGGGTTTGAACGAATCACCGTCGCGCCCACATGGTCGGCCCCGGCTTACCAGGGAGTGAAAAAATACACTGCGGGGACATTGCCTGCGCTTAACGGGGCAACAGATGTCGCAATCAGCGGGGACGGAAAGTATTTGTACGTTACGAGCGCGACCGACAACACGCTTTCGGTTTTCAGCCGTGACCTGTTGACGAATGCGCTGACTTACGTGGAGAAATTCACTGACTCCGCAACGACCGACGGATTGGCAGGGGCGTATGGGGTTGCGGTGAGCCCGGACGGATTAAACGTGTATGTCGCAGGCGAAACCGACGATGCTGTAGTGACTTTCACACGTAATACTGCAACCGGAAAACTGACTTATCTCAGTGTGACCAAAGACCCTTTGAATTTCACGCTCAATGGCGCCCGTGAGATTACTTTTTTAAGCAATGAGACATTGCTGGTAACAAGCAGCCTGGGCAAGGGCGTGGTATCGCTTAATCGGGCCACCATTGATGGCGGTTTGTACAATCTCTGGGGCAGGTGGGCAGACGGTGTGGGGGGAGTGGATGGGCTCAATGGCGCCAGCGGAAGCGCCATCACCACCAATTCCAGCATTGACATCGGGTACTACGTGGCCGGGTACTCAGATAACGGGGTTGCAATATTCGGCGCCACCAGTGGTTCGGGTTTCGGTTATCTGGGCGTGGTTAAGGACGGCGTGGGTGGGGTGGATGGCCTTGCAGGGGTTCGAGACGTCGCCGTCAGCCCTGATGGAAAGAATGTCTATATGGCTGGGCAAACGGATAACGCGGTTGCCATATTCAGCCGTAATGCCAGTACGAACATGCTTACCTATGTGGGGGTGATCAAGGACACCGTGAGCACCCCTGGCCTTAAAGGGGCCTGGGACGTGGAAGTTTCGCCCGACGGCGGCACCGTCTTTGTAAGCGGCACGACATCGAATTCCCTCGTACGCTTTACCCGTGATCCGGCGACCGGAAAACTGACATACGTAGACAGCATCGTCGACGGCGTGAGTACTGATGGCTTGCTTGGAGCCAGAGGTGTGGTGGTTGCGCCTGATGGGCATGGTGTGTTTGTGGTCGGGTTTGGTGATAAGGCCCTGGTGAGCATTACCCGGACCGGCACGGATAACGTGACTGTCTCAGCAGGCAAAGGTTCGGTGAAGAATTTCACTGGAGAGAACAACCTGAGCGTGATTGAAGGAAACGTCTGGTACGACACGGCCAGCCCCTCGGGAAACAGCATTAAAGAAAATAGTGAAGCGACAATCGGCAGCGTGCGTGTTTTCCTGGATATGAACTATGACGGGGTTTGGAATTGGGAGACCGGTGAGCCAAGCCAGTTCACCACGCTTGATGGGGCCTATCACTTCACGGTTCCGTCGGGCCGGTACAAGGTATCGGCTGACCTGGCCACTTACAGTCTTACGGAGAGTGCGGGCTCGTGGTCCGACGTGTTGACGCAGACGTCATCGGTTGCAAGCCCTGATGGGTATCACGCCGGTAATATGGTGATTTCCGCGGACGGCAAGTACGCCTTCACGGCGACGGACAAAAATAAAGTGTACGCGTATACGCGTAACCTCACGACCGGCGCACTGACACTTGTCAGTTCGGCGACCGATGCCGCAGGGACGTTGGGGCGAGACGATTCCGGACGCGATATTGACGTGGTTCAGGATGTCAATGGAACGTTCATATACGTGACGGGTCTGGAGGAAGGCGCGATATCCGTTTACAAATTGAACACGACGACGAATGCCATGACGCTTCAGCAGAAGGTGAAAAACGGCGTTCTCGGGTTGACGACCTTGACCACGGCCTACGGGATAGAAGTGAGCCCAGATGGCGCACAGGTTTATGTGACGGATTATGACGGCGACAATGGCGTGGTGTATGCATTCACGCGAACTTCTGCGACCGGGCTTTTGAGCGCTCCGCAGAAGATTACGCTGGCGATCCCAGCGCCTAACGCTTCAGACCCGCGATATCCGTTAACGCTGACAGTGTCTCCTGACAAGACCAAAATCTATGTATCCGGCGACTCTAACACAACGGGTGGAAGAATATGGATTTTGACTCGTAACCTGGGCACAGGGATTGTGACTTACACCGGCACATCCACTTACGCCGGGCAGACCGGCACGATGGCTGTTTCGAGTGACAATCTGTTTCTTTATCAGGCGAATCCGAATCAAACAATTACATTTGATTTGTCGGTGGGCGTGACTTCCGGCGTGTACGCAGAGAACCTCTATAGCGCAATGAGGTCATCTGTACCTCTCCGGCCTGAGATGCCCAGCGACTTCGCAGAACTTTCACCGGATGGACAGCACTTTATTGTGAGCGGCGGGGGGGCTGGTGTTGATATCTATCGTGTCGACCCCATCACGCGTAACTTGATGCACTCTGGCTTTTTTGCCGTGGAAGGCGCCAACTCTGCAACCTTTAGCCCTGACGGCAAGAACATCTATGTGAACACATGGTTGTCTGGTACGAAAGTGTTGTCACGAACTAAAGACTTCTCACATCGAGTTACGGCATATCCAGGCCAAGTGCTGGAGGGAATTGATTTTGGCATCACTGGCTCATTGCCTGGGGGAACGACATCCGGCTCCGGTTGGTTCAATCTTCCTCGAGTCACGTATCTCCTGTTATCCGTCCCGACGAACCCCAGTGAAAACACATCGTCGATCAACCCGTTGCTTTTGGAGGCTCTTAAGTCCGCGAGTTGGAAACTATCGGATATCTGGGGCAAGAAGGTGACTGGATCGGAAGATAAGGAGAGCAAATCATCCTTCTTCGATGTATTTAAGAATATCTTTGGAACGGACAAGAGCGAGTCCGGTAAGGGCGGAGCCTGGGGGTTGAAGTTTGTCGACCTCGGTGACGCGATTGGAAAGTTTGACAACGAGGGCTAAGCAAAGCCATCGGTTTGGATCAATGTCCGAGGCGGGTGCTGACTGCACCCGCCTCGGTTTGTTTTATGCGGCGAAATAGATGGATATGAGGGTGCTTTCCCTTGTTATGTCGATTTGTCATTGTCTTGTATCCCGGGTAGAACATTGTGTCGAAATTCACGGCCCGCGACGGCCGGATTCAACCCCCACGAAACATCTCAGGAGTTTTCAGACATGGCCAAGAAACCCAGCATTAAGACCCCGACCAAGCTCCGGGTTGCCGTCATTGGCGCGGGCGGCATCGCCGGCGCGCACATGGGCTACCTGGCCAAGTATCCCGATGTGGAACTGGTTGCGCTGGCGGACGTGAGCGAAGCCAACATGGCCAAGCACGCTGCGACCTACAAGATTCCGACCGAAAACCTGTTTGCCGACTATCGCAAGATGCTCGACACGGTGAAGCCCGACGCGGTGAGCGTGTGCACCCCCAACGGCATGCATGCCCCGGCGAGCATCGCGGCTTCCCAGGCCGGCGCAGCGGTGATCGTCGAAAAACCAATGGCGATGAACGCCGTCGAAGCGCAGCAGATGATGGACGCGGCCAAGAAGGCCAAGACGAAACTGGTGATCGGCTTTCAGTGGCGCTACCATCCGGCAGCGGAATTCGTGAAGGGCGCCGTGGACGCGGGCCAGTTCGGCAACATCATGTACGGCCGCTGCCAGGCGCTGCGCCGGCGCGGCATCCCCAACTGGGGCGTTTTTGGCCGCAAAGACCTGCAAGGCGGCGGCCCGATGATCGACATCGGCGTGCACATCCTTGAACTGACCCACTTTGTGATGGGTTCGCCCAAGCCGATTTCCGCATCGGGCAACACCTGGACGTACATGGGCAACAAGAAGTCCGACGTGAAGTCCATGTGGCCCAACTGGGACTACAAGACCTACACGGTGGAAGACATCGCAATGGGCCAGATCCGTTTTGAGAACGGTGCGATCCTGACGGTGGAATCCAGCTTCGTGGCGCACATCGAGAAGGATGTGTTCAACTTCCAGATCATGGGTGAGAAGGCCGGGGCGACGTTTGATCCGCCGGTGATTTTCAAGGATCAGGACGGCTTCATGGTCAACCAGGTTCCCGGGTACATGCCCACGGGGCCCGCGGGCGACCCCTTTGACAAGAAGATGCGCAACTGGGTGGACCACGTGCTGTACGACAAGCCCAGCATGGCGCCCGCTGAGCATGGTTTGATGGTTCAGAAGATGCTTGACGGCCTGTACGCTTCCGCGGAATCGGGCAAGGAAGTCAAGATCGGTTGAGATTGGTTTGAGATGAAAATCAAAGCGGTCGGGCTTGTTGAAACAGGCCCGGCCGTTTTTGTTTGATTAAAAATGCATGGTGACCCAATGATGGACGAACAAATGGCTGCGTCTTGATCGAAAATTAACCTTATGCTGTGAAGCTGTTGGCGTGTGTCATATCGAATCTTAAAACATTGGAGTGAGCCATGAAGAGCCTTCGCGTGTTGGCGGCGTGCGTGCTGTTGGGGTTGCCGATGGTTGGTGCGATGGAGCTGTCTGGTGCGGATGCGCCTGCGGCGACGCAGCCTGCGGATAAGGAAACGCCGGTGATCAAGCCGGAAGACGCCAAGAAGCACATGGGCAAGGAAGTGATCGTGGAAGGAACAGTGAGCGGCACAAGGCGAACGGATAAGACTTGTTTCTTGAATTTCAGCACGGACCGTGCGGCGTTTTATGTGGCGATTTTCGAGCCCGCATTGTCGGGTGCGAAGGAAGCGCCGGAAGTGAAATACAAGGGGAAGAAGATTCGCGTGAAGGGGACGATGAGCGAGTACAAGGAGCGGCCTCAGATCGTGGTGAAGGATCTGGCGCAGATCACGGTGGTGGAAGAGAAGAAGGTTGAGGAGAAGAAGTAAGCGGGGGCGAACCGGGAAAGGTAAAAGGTACAAGGGATAGGGTAAAAGGCAGAGGGAGTTGGGTTGTTGCTGGTTTTTGCCGTTGAAGCAGGCGCGTGCAAGAGCGTCATCTTTGTGCTTTAACCTGGGGCTACGCGCTCGGAAGCGCTGTTCGGAAGCGCTGCACCCCAGGCTGTGATGGCGCCGGGCCGTTGGCCCTCCAGAGAAGAGGGATCGCTGATTTTTCGCATGTATCGTGTTGTTGGTTTAGCGGGGGAATTCGCCGGAGGCGGCGAGGTCTGCGCTGAGTTGGGCGTAGACCTGCAAGGTGGCGTCAGAGAGCGCATCGACAAGGGCCTGGGCGTTGTCGGCTTTCAGAGGGATCTGTTTTTCATAGGTCCTGGCCCACACGGCCTTGATGGACTGGCCCTGAGGTTTTAACAATTGAAATCTGAAGGCGACGCGCGCCACCGGGCCGGAGGGGCCGGAATAGTCGCCCAGGAACTGCGTGCACTGGCTTTCCAGTACGAGCACTTCGTCGGCGATGCTGCTGGGGTCGATGGGGTATGCCGGACCGTTTACGGCGATGTAATCGACCAGACCGGCGGTGAGCAGCTTGTCAGGCGTGGCGACGTAGGACCGGTAGTGGTCGCTGGTGTAAGTACCGGTTTTGGTTTTGTAGTAGAGCTCGGCGATGGTGTAGGGCGCATCGACCCGGATGGGACGGATGCGCAGTGATTTATCCTTCGCCGGAGCAGGCGTCGCGGCGGCGCTTTGCGTGGAAGGAGCTTGCGAAAGGTTCAGCGCGTAGAGCTCTTTTTCATGGTACGGCTGGGTGAGGCTGGAGCAGCCTGAAGCCAGGAGCGCGCCAGCGAAGCAGGCCAGGATGCCAGAGATTTTGCGTGTGTTCATGGGTGTGCTCGGCGTTTATCGGTGGGGATGCAGTCCTGACGGAGGGGCTTACTGGCCCGGTTCTTTCTTGACGGGGGGCTCGCTGAAGATCAGGCGTGAAGGGTTGGACTTCACATCCGATGTGAGGGTGGACATGTTCTCGGCAACACGCTTGAGCGTGCTGACGAGGCTGGAGATTTCTTCCTTCTGGGTGGCCAGGAGGATACCGATTTCCTTAAGCGACCTGCGGGCCTCCAGGACGGCCTGGTCGGAGCCCTTGAGCGTGCTGTTGACGTTGGTGAGGGTTTCATCCAGACGCTTGTCGTGGAGGAGTTCATCAAGCCGGGTGGAGGTGGACTTGAGCTTGCCGGTGATCTTGGGGAGGTCTTTGGCGAAGTCGAAAAGCTCCTCGCTGCCGGTGAGGTTTTTGAGGGACTCGGACATGGCCTGGAAGTTTGCGACGGTCTTGGCGATTTCGGGGTTATCGAGGATCGCCTTGACCTTTTTGTTGCTCTCGCGGGCTTCGCTCAGCAGGGCGACGGCGTTATCGCTGATGGCCTTGGTGTCGACCTTATCAAGCGATGCCCTGAGGGCGACGACGGTGTCGTTGGAGTTATCGACGAGCTGGGTGATCTTGGCTTTGCGCAGGCTGAGGATGATGTCTTCCAGGCCTTGGGTGATGGCCAGCATGGTGCTGGGGGCCGAGGGTATGTAGGGGTGCTTGGGCTTCCAGGAAATGTCCGGGATGGGGTTGCGCTCGGGGTTCAGGAAGACAAGTTCAAGGTAGGTGGGGCCGGTGAAGCCGGCCTGGGCCATGCGTGCGCGGCAGCCGCGCTTGACGGCACCGTCGAGGCGTTTATCAATTTCTTCCTGGCGGTCGCTGCTGATGAGGTCGTCATCCATTTCGAACACAACGACGACGTAGCTGCCTTTTTCGTAGGTTTCCTGGAGGTCGCCTTTGGTGTAGACCATGCTTGCGAGCTGAATGCTGGTGACCTTGCCGACGGTGACGCCGCGGATCTTGACGTCGGAGCCTTTGTAGAGGCCTTGAACGGACTCCAGAAGGTAAGTCTCAAGGACGATGACGCCGCCTTTGCCGGAGGTGGCGCCAATGAGAATGACGGCGCCGATGAGGACGGCGAAGCCGGCGATGACGAAGAGACCGAGTCGGAAATAGCCTTTTTCTGAAGGCATGGGAATGGTCCTTATGTGGCCTTGTTCACGACGCCTGCGTTTTGCGCGGGTTGGTGGTCGTGATGGGTAGGTTCTCGGTTAAAGAAGGCGCGCACTGCGGGATCGGGGTGGATATCGCGCAATTCCGCCGGTGGGCCGATGGCGCCGATGGTTTTGATCTTGGCGTCCAGGAAGATGACCCGGTCGGCAATGGTGAAGATGCTGGGAAGCTCATGGGTGACGATGACGAATGTGGTGCCGATGAGCCGGTTGAGCGTGAGGATGAGATGGTCGAGGTCGGCGGAGGTGATGGGGTCGAGCCCGGCGGAGGGTTCGTCAAGGAAGACGATGTCGGGGTCGAGCGCGATGGCGCGGGCCAGGGCGGCGCGTTTCTGCATGCCGCCTGAGAGCTCCGAGGGGAGACGGAGGATGGCGTGCTCCAGGCCGACGAGCTTGGCCTTGGCGAGGGCGATCATCTGGATGTGCCTTGGGTCCAGGTCGGTGAATTCCTGGAGGGGGAGCATGATGTTTTCCAGCACGCTCATGTTGCCAAAGAGGGCGCTGGACTGGAAGGCGACGCCGAACTTGCGGAGGATTTCGCCTTCGTCGGTTTCGCCGGGGTTAAAGAGGTCGTGGCCGGCGATGAGGATCTGGCCGGCGGCGGGCTCGTACATGCCGATCATGTGTTTGAGCATGGTGGACTTGCCGCAGCCGGAGCCGCCGCCGAGGACGACGACTTCGCCCTTGAGGACGTCAAAGGTGATGTTCTGAAGGACGGTGCGGTCGCCATAGACGGCTTTGAAGTCTTTGACGCTGACGATGGGCGGGCCGAACTCCCGGGTTTTGTTTTTGCGGTATGTCGCCATGGGTCAGATCCCCAACTGGTAGTAAACAAACCCAAGGACGGCATCGGCCAGGATGGTGAGGACGATGCCGGCGACGACGGCACGGGTGGTGCTGTCGCCGACGGCACCGGGGCCTGAGCCGGTTTGAACGCCGCGGAGGCAGCCGACACCGGCGACGATGAAGCCAAAGATGAAGGCTTTGAAGATGCTGGCGAGAAACTCGCTGGTGTGCGTGGCGTTGATGACGGTGTTGACGTAGTAGGCGCTGGTGTAGCCTTTGGCTGCCATGACGAGGTACCCGCCGATAAGCCCGGCGAGGATGTTAAAGCCGGTGAGCAGGGGGGTGACGAAGATGGCTGCCAGGAGGCGGGGGACGACGAGGAAGCGGACGGGGCGAATGCCCAGGGTTTCAAGGGCGCTGAGTTCTTCAGTGACTTTCATGGTGCCAAGCTCCGCGGCAAAGGCGGAGCCGGATCGGCCGGAGAGGAGGATGGCGGTGATGAGGGGGCCGAGTTCGCGGATGAGAGAGAGGCCCACCAAGACGGGGACCAGGCCGTCGCCGCCATAAGATTTGAGAGCGGTGCTGGCCTGGAAAGCGAGAATAACGCCGACAAGGAGGCCCAGAAGGAGGACAACGGGCAGGCCCTGGGTGCCGGCTTTATTGGCGATGTCGATGACGTCGTCCCAGCGGACTTTTTTCGGATGGCGGATGGCCCATGTCATGCCCGAGGCCAGCTCACCAATGAAGACGATGATCTGGCGCACATCGTTGACGATGGTGCACAGCGCCATGCCCAGATAGGTGATGAGGTTCGGGCCTTTGGGGCAGGTGAGGTTGGAGGCGGTGGGGTCGGTGAGCGATGACATGCCGACCAGGGTGCAGAGGTCGGGGCTCATGCCGTCAAACTCAAGGATGGCCTTGCGCTCGAGGGTGAGGCGGCGCAGCTCGATAAAAAGGCCGAGGCCCGAGGCATCGCAATAAGTGAGGTTGGTAAGGTCCAGTGTGACGTGCGGTGTGCTGGATTGGCCGACGTTGTGGGTGGTGGTTTCCCAGGCGCCGGGGAGCGTGTGGATATCCAGCCGACCATTAAAGTGCAGCACCATGCGCTTTTCGCTGGGCCGGCTTTGGGTGATGGCGAGTTTGGATGTTTCGGCTGGCTCGGGCAAAACAAAGTCCTTGGCCTGAAAAAACGACCATTTAGAAGCAAGCATGATAACAGTAGAAAGCTACTCGCTTTAAGCGATGTCTGATGTATCAGGATTGAGGCTTGATTGGAGCGGGATTGGCGAGCCTGGCGGCGTCATCGTCACGGCCGAGTTTTTTGTAGATGGCGATGAGCCTTTGGGTGTGTTTGGGGTCGGCAGGTTCGAGAATGCGCAGGGATTGCACCTGATGTGCGGCGGCCTCAAGGTTTTTGTCCAAAAGGTAGAGGGTGGCCAGGGCTTCGCGGTATGAAGCGTTGTAGGGCTCGCGCTCGGCGGAGCGTTTGCCGGCGGAGATGGCCTGGGCCAGGAGGTTGCCGTTTCGATAGGCGCGGGAAAGCTCATAGGACCAGCGGCCGGAGGTGATGGTTTGAGCGTCAAGAAACTCCAGTGCGCCGACGGCCTCGCGTGGGTTTTTGTCGTTGGGGCCGAGTTTGACGAGTTCTTCGTAAGGCCAGGGGTCTACGGGGACGGCCTGGCCGTAGGCGTAGAGGGCGCGGCGGGCGGCTTGCTTGTCGGTGCCCTGGAGGAGAAGTTCGGCGCGCTTGTGGAGGAGTCGGCGGTCGTTGGGGAAGTCGATGAGGAGCTTGTCGAGGTCTTCAACGGTGCAGCCAGGAGACTGCACGACACTGGTGATCCTCGGCTCGGGAGTGAGACGGTCCAGACCCCATTGTCGGACGCGGTTTTGGGTCCAGGCCTTGAAGTCGGCAAGGAATTCGCTCTGGTTTTTGCCGGTGACCGCTTGAAAGTTTTCAATGTCGGACTTGCCTTCGCGGTAGCCTTCAAGGAGCTTGAGGATGGCGGTGAAGCCGTAGGTTTTGGTGATGTATTCCATCATCCAGGCGGCCTGAGCGTAAGCGAGGTTTCGGTCGGTGGGCTTCTTGGGCCGGGCAAAGGCCCAGTTGATCTCGGTGAGGTTGAACAACTCGTCTTTTTCCACGGCGCGAGAGAGCAGGATGTGGAACTCAAAGGGCCACTCGCCGGGTTCCTGATTGACGGCGCACGCCTCGGTGAACCAATGGGGGATGCGGTTTCGCGTCATGCCAAGGGTGACGGTGTGGGTGAACTCATGGCGCAGCACCCGGGGCCAGTCGTAGAGGCCTTTCTGATCTGGGCCGGACTTGGGCGGCGTGAGGGCGATGACATCACCGGTGGAGGCGCCGATGGTCCAGATGAACGGCATGCCGGTGATGCGTACGGCGAAGTTGCGGGAGTCGGGCAATAGCTCAATGATGGTAGGGTTTTTCGGGGTGAAGCCAAAAGTCTGGGTGACATCCCGGTAGATGGCTTCAAGCCGGTCGGGCATGTCGCGGGCCCAGGCTTCGTCCTCGCCAGCTTTGTAGCGGATGAGGAAATGCTCAGTGCGGATGGTGTTGTAGTTGAGAAGCTCTTCGACAAGACGGAGCTGGTTGATGGCGCTACGCTGGAAGGCGTCGATCTTGACTGCGGTGCGAAGGGTTTCGCGGGCTTCCTCTTCGTCGCCGGATTGCATGAGCAAGAGGCCAAGGCGGGTCCATGGGGCGGACCATTCCGGGGCGAGGCGAATGGATTCCTTAAGCCACAGTTTGGCTTCCGGATACTGCCGGGTGCGCGAGAGGGTGTCGCCGACGAGGTAAGCGCCGGAGGGATCGCCGGGGAAGGCATGAGCGTACTTTTCCATCTGCGCCTTGAGGGCATCTTCCTTGTAAGCAAGGCCCAGGGATGCGGCTTTTAAGGCCATGCCGGCCCGATGCGTGGGGTAGCGGGCCAGGAGGGTGTTCAGCGGCTTGACGCCGGATTCCTGGTCGCGGCAGATCAGTGCGACTTCGGCCTGAGCCGCCAGGAGGTCTGGATGGTTTGGATAGATGCCGATGGCCTTTTGGATGCAGAGCTCGGCGACATCAAACTGAAACATACGGGCATGAAGCTGCGCAAACAAGGCCCAACCTTCGGGCAGGGTGGGATTGATGGCGAGGGCTTCTTCCAGCGCAGCGACGCCGGCTTCGAGTTGGTCTTTGTCGAACAGGAGCTCCACTTCGGCGATGCGGGCCTGCCAGTGCGTGCCCAGGCGGGCGGTGCGGGCGCGGGCGTAGGCGTCCAGCGCGGCTTGATAGTCGCCGGGGTTTGGCGGGGAAAGCTCGGAGCGGAGGGTGAGGAGCTTGCCTTTGAAATAACTGCCTTCGGGTGAGGAGAGGTCGTAGCCGGAAGCGGGGGCGAGGGCGGCCTTGATTTCGTCGCGGGCTTCTTCACGTCTGCCGGTTTGCAGCAGTGCGCTGGCCCGGAGGAAGGCTTCTTCGGGGGTGGCGGGTTTGTCGAGGAGATCTAATGTCTGCGCGGGCTGGCCGCGGTTTAATGCAGCCTGAGCGCGCAGGGCGCGGGGGACGGCGGGCGCGGTGAAAGCCTGGTCATCCCACTGGCCTTTGACGAGTGCAATCTGCGCCTGCTCAAGCGGGGTGAGGTCTTTGAGTTCTGAAAACCGGCCAGCCTGGAAGAGCAGCATTCTGCGGGTTTTGTCGTCCAGAAGTTTGTCATCCAGAAGCGCCTTGAGCGTGCTGGAGGGTTTTATTTCCGGGAGGGCGGGTTGTTTTTCCTGCTGTGTTTTGGGCGTTTGCTGGGCGACTGCAGCGCCCGGCAAGGCGGCGGCTGCGGCAAGTGCGACAGCCAGCATCCCGGCAACCCGGGAGAGGCGCTGAAAACGGTTGGTGAAGCGTGGTGTTGGCATTCCCCGTCACTCGCTATCGATCCTGGAGGTATGAACCAGTGTAGGATTCAACACCATGGAAGACCACGCCCAATTAGACGTATCCGATGAATTTCCGATCCTGCGGGAAATGGACTTTTTCAATCATGCCGGTGTGGCGCCGATCTCACGGTCTGCAGGACGGGCCATGGAAGCCTATGTGGCGCAGGCGCAAGGCCGGGCGTATGTGCAGTCCGGCTGGTACAAGCGCGCGTCAGAAGTGAAGGGGATCACGGCGCGGCTGATCAACGCGCAGAATGCAAAAGAGATTGCCTATGTGCCCAATACCTCCACCGGTTTGAGCCTGGTGGCCAAAGGGTTTCCGTTTAAACCCGGGGACAATGTGGTGATCACGGGCGTGGAGTATCCCGCCAACAGGTATCCGTGGGAGGATTTGAAACGTCAAAGCGTGCATGTGATTGAAGTGCCTCAGCAACCCGACGGGCGGGTGGATGAAGATGATGTGATCGAAGCGATCACCAATAAGACCCGGATTGTTTCCGTCTCGCATGTGCAGTATGCGTCCGGGTTCCGGATGGATGTCGCCAAGATCGGGGAGATGGTCCACAAAGCGGGCGGCTACCTGTGCGTAGATGCCATCCAGTCCGTGGGTGTTTTGCCGGTGGATGTGCAGGGCATGGGGATCGATTTTTTAAGCGCTGACGGACACAAGTGGATGCTTGGGCCCGAGGGCGCGGGGATCTTTTACTGCAAAGACGACCTGTGTGAAATGCTGCACCCCAACGTGGTGGGATGGATGAACATGGTGGACGCGCAAAATTATGGCGACTACCGGTTTGAGTTTCAAAGAGATGCCCGGCGGTTTGAGCCCGGGAGTTACAACATTCCCGGTGTGCTGGGAATGGGGGCGAGCCTGGAACTGCTTACGAAGGTGGGGATCGGGGAGGTTTGGCGGCGGGTGGATGCGCTTAATTCATTGCTGTGCGAGGGGTTGGCGGGCAAAGGGTATCGCGTGTTTTCACCTCGTAAAAAAGAGGGGGAACGAAGCGGGATCGTGACGTTTGAATCAATGAATGAGCGGCTGCGCGGGCCTGCGGGGATGCAGAAGATCGTGGCTGATTTAGAGAAAGAGAATGTGGTGATCGTGATTCGGGAAGGGCGGCTGCGGGTGAGCCCGCATTTTTACAACACGGCGGCGCAGATTGAGAAATTGGTGAGGTTGCTGCCGTGAGCGTGCGGGCTGGATGTTCCGTTGAGGGTTGTACACGAGGTTCAATTCGGACGTAAAACGAGATGTCGGATTACGACGAAGACGTCTAATCCAACCTGCCTCAGAGTTTGAAGGCAAAGCCCACCCGAGAAGAGAAGCCATGCTCACGAAAACCAGAGCATGGCACGCAGATGTTCTCCATTTACCACGCGGTTATTTGTAGAACAGCACATAGTCGGCGGCGTCGAGGGGGAGTTCGAAGATGGTTTTGCCGTCGCTTGTGCTGTTGGTCTGGAGCGCACCGTGGGTGACGCTTTCCACCTTTGAGGGGGTGAAGCCGAGCTTGACCTCCACGCGGAGTTTTTCGATGGGCTTGTTGTTCCAGTTCAGCAACGTCATGACCGTGCCTTTGTCGGAGACCAGCAACGGGGTTTCGACGAGGGGTTGATCGAGGTTGGCCCAGGCGCGGTCGGGGCGCATGGCGTTGAGGGGCTTGGCGATGGTGTCGCGCGTGTTTTTGGAGAAGTCGGAGGGGAACTGGTCTTTTTTATCCCAGTTTTTGCCGGATCTGAGGTAGGTGAGGCCGGGGAACCAGTTGAAGTAGACGATGTTGCCGCGGCCGATTTCCACTTGATCGGTGAGAGGCTTTTGCGCGGCGAGGGAGAGGGGGGCGCTTGGTTTTTCAGAGGCGATCGAGCGGCCAAGGACGGGGGCTGCGGCGTTTTGCGTGCCGAGGACTTTCATGTCATGGAGGAAGTTGATGAGGAGGGGTTGGCCGTGGTCCCGTTTGGCGGAGAGTTTGAAGGTTTCATCAAAAGCGGGAAGGGGATCGTCGTAGCGGTCGCGTGCGGCGGCGCCAGAGGTAAGGATGAGGGTTCCGCCCTGCTTAACCCAGTCGAAGAGGGCAGGGATGGATTCGGCGGGGAGGTTGGGGGTGGTGATGTAGAGGACGCTGAGGTTTTTGAGGCGATCCGGGGTGAGCTCTTCTTCGTCGATGAAAGTGGCGGGAATGTTGCTGTGCTGGAGGGCGACGTAGAGCCCGTTGAGTTCCGCGAGGTAGTCGACGGTGAGCCGGTCGAGGTTGGTGTTGGTGGCATCGCTGACGGGGTGGCGCATGCCCTTGAATGTGAGGATGGGTTTGGGGGCGTCACCTTTGACGTCCCACATCTGCGCGGAGCGTGGGAAGAGGAGGGCGGTGGTGATGGCGGGGCGCTTGCCGGGGCTCAGGAGGGGCTCGGCTTTGGCGACCATGCCGTGGGCCTTGGCCATGGTGGGGAGGAGGAAAGATTTAAAGGAGTAGCAGTTGGAGGGGAAGTTGTATTCGGGACCGAAGACGAAGTATTTGATGGATTTTGCGCCGTAGCCGGCGACGCCGACGATTTTCTGGAGGATGCCGTTTGGCATGTCGCCTGCGGTGCGGGGGACGATGTATCCGCCTGTGGTGAGGCCGTTGGGGACGGCGGCGGCGTCGAGCCGGGCCATGTAATAGGACCATTGGTAAGAGCGGTTATCGCCGAACCAGTCTTCCACCCAGAGGACGTTGGTGCCCTTGAGGCGGGCGTATTCAAACCAGTCCTGACCCCCCATGCCGGCGTCGGGGGAGTTCTTGTCGCCGTTGTTGGCGACGGCACCGGGGACGTAGGAGCGGCCGGAGAAAAAGTTCCAGTTGTTGAAGGTGCGGATGCCGGGGTAGAAGGCCTTTTCCATGGCGCGGTTCGCGTCGGCGAAGTAGCGGGAGGAATCCCAGGGGAAAAAGCGCATGGTCCAGTAAAAGAGTTTGCGTTTGGCCAGCGTGGTGGCCTGACTCTGGCCGATGGGGAAGACTTCATCCCAGGATTTAGCGTCCAGGTCCTGAAGGGTGAGCTTCTGACCTAGGAGGAAGTCCCGGAAGCGTTTGAGGCCTTCGGGGTTTTTCTTGAGGGATTCAAAGGCGGCGGGATAGTACCAGCCGGGTTCGTCCGCCATGGCGTAGAGCTTGATCTGGGCGCCATCGGGGCCGAGGTCTTTGAAGGGCTTGGCCTGGCTTTGGGCCCAGTCGTCGAGAGAAGGGTCTTTGGGCGTTTCGGTGAACTCGAAGGTATAGCCGGGAGGAGAGTAGACGCCGCCCGCAGTGTAGGGGATGCCATACTGCTTCATGAGGGAAGCGTGCTGCTTGATGGAAGGATCGGCCAGGGTGTTGAAGCCGATCTTGGAGAGGTTTTCAATGCCTTCCTTGAGGGCGTCGGCGTCGCTGTCGCCTGGGATGAAACGGTCGGCGATGATGATTTCTTTGGGCTGGTTGCCCTGATTGGGGGGAAGGTCTTTGAGCAGCGACCAGAACTGATCGCGGTTGTACTGCGCCATGGTGGCGAAGCCGAGCTTCATTTCTTTATCAGGGTAGATGAGGATGCCCAGGGTGTTGCCCTGGAGGTTGCCCTTAAGGGAGTAGGTTTTGTCGAAGCCGACGAACTGGGTTTCGCCTTCGATGGTGGCAGTGGGGCCGAGGTTGGAGACGACGGCCTTTAAGACCAGCGGCCAGCCCTGCATGTAGGTGTTGGGGTAGGCGTGCTTGTCGGTGGCCATCTTGGCATCTTCAGCGGTGAAGTCTGCCCAGGGGGACCATTGGTCGTCGGTGGTGTTGACGGCTTTGCGGAGGAAGCCGAGGGTGAAATTAAATTTGCCCTTGGGGGCCTTGCCATCGTTTTGGACGACGCGGAAACGGAATTTAAAGAGCGGGACGTCTTCGGGCGTGAGGTTCGTGGGCCGGATGGTGGGGCGCGGCTTGGCCACGGGTTGCGCGTGGAGTTGCGGAGAAAGAAAGAGCGAAGCGGCCACGGCCAGGACGAGGGGGAGCGATCGGCGGGACATTGGAACCTTTACCCGTTTCTCCCCCGGACCAAGTGCGATGGTCTGGGTGACTATAGCGAGGGAGGAGGGAAAGAAGCAATTCAGGAGATTTAGTGAATTTTCAGAAAGGAGAGTACGGGCTGAAGGCTGGGGCAGCCGCGGACGGCAGCCCCAGTCCCCCGTTGTGCAACGGCGAACCCCAGAAGAGATCAGGGCATGTTGCGGGAGCCGAAGGGGAGGATCATTTCCGTTGGGCAGGGCAGCGGCTGGATGACGAGCTGCTGGATCTGCCGGATGGCGAGGGTGGTCATGTGGTCGATGTCGGAGCCGATCCAGGGGAGGTCCTGGAGGCCGTAGCGGGCGACCACGGTGGGGAAGCCGGAGATGATGAGCGATTGGTTGGGGATCTTGACGTTGGCGGTCTGCATGCAGGCCAGGAAAGAGGCCGCCAGACGCGCGTCGGGGATGATGTAGCCGGTGGGAGGCTTGGACAGCTTGAGGAAGGCGTCAACCGCGGGCTGCGCGCTGGAGCGAACCTTGTTGGTGACTTGGATAAGGTCCTGGTTGATGTCCAGCTTGTGCTCCAGGTGGGCAAGCTGATAGCCGCGGAGCCAGCGGTCGTTCCAGAGGCCGCGGGGGAGCCTTTCGACAACGAAGCCGATGCGCTTGTGGCCGACGGCCAGGAGCCGCTCGACCGCGAGTTCGCCCATGGCTTCGACTTTGTAGGAAATGGTTTGTCCTGAGCCCGAGCCGTGGGCCTGGAAGCTGTCCATGGTGTCGCCCAGGACGACGTAAGGCACGCCGGTGCGGTTAAGCACATCCAGCACGGGCTTGTTGACCATGCCGGTGATGATGAGCCCGGTGATGCCGCGGGAAAACTCCTGAACGGATTTGGCGGTCTTGATCGGGTCGGAGACGTCTTCCAGGGCCTGGATGTCCACGCGAGCGCCGGCGTCGGAAGCGCGCAGGCACAGGGAGTGCAGGTAGCCCAGGTGGAGGTCGTCATCGACGGGGGAGCCCAGGAGCAGGAAGCCTACGCGGGCGGGGCGCGCGGGGTTCACCAGGCTGCGTTTGTTGGGCCTGCGGGGCTTGCGGATGTAACCGGCCTTTTCGGCGATGGCGCGGACCTTCTGCTTGGTTTCCTCGCTCACGTGGGGGTGGTTGGCCAGGGCCATGGAGGCGGTGGCCAAAGAGACATCGGCCGCCTGGGCGATGTGTCTGAGCGAGACTGCTTTGCGGGCAACAGGGCCAGCCATGGGCGCTCCTTTGAGGAGGGATTTTTAAAGACCGTTTGCGGGGCGAGACGCCTGTGCGGGGTCCCGATTCCAGCACGAAGAACTGATATGGCACTTTATTTGAAATTGGCCTTGAAATCCAATGGTGTTTGCAAAGATTCTTAAAGCCTTACTCAAAAGGAACTAAGGCGTCTTGAAAGCGTCTGTTAACTGGCTTGATGAATTGGGTGCAAGTGAGACAATTCAAATAGGGGGCGAGCGAGGTTCCAAGTGCTTTTGTCACGACATTTAACCAGCCCATGGAGTTGCACGATGCGTCGAAAAAATTCGTTGAAAGTGATGTTGCTTGCCGGATTGGTGGCCCTGGGTTCAGGGGCATCGATGCTTTATGCCGATGTGCCGCTGGTGAAGGACGGCAAAGCGCGCGCGACCATTTATGTGCCCGAGGGGACGATGGCCGATCCGGCTCCGCTTAAGCCTGGGCAGCCCAAGCCGTCGTATCGCAACGAATGGGATGAGAAGGCGATTCGGCTGGCTGCGCAGGAAATCAACTACCACCTCAAGAAAATGTCCGGCGCGGAACTGCCGATCGTGGAGGTGAACCCAAACGATAAATTCGCAGTCGGCGCCCCGGGGATTTACCTGGGCCTGGCGGGGAGTCCACCGGAGAAAAACACGCTTTCCAAGGAAGGCTTCCGGCTGGTGGTGGCCGGCAACGGCGTTTACATCCGCGGGGAATCCGACCGCGCGGTGCTCTGGGGCACGTACGAACTGCTCAACCGGCTGGGGATCGACTGGGTGATGCCCGGCGAGATCGGCGAGATCATTCCCGAAGCCAAGACGGTGGAGATGAAAAACGTCGATTTTTCCTCCGCACCGGACTTTCTGGCCCGGTCGCTGTGGTACCGGGGGTACCGGACCAAGTGGCACCCCGAAAAGCCCGAAGAGCGTCCGCGGTACGCGGCGTGGGCCAGGAGGGAACGCGCAGGTTGGTTTGACCATGCCGCATTCCAGACCGCGGGGCACGCGTGGGACCAGTTCATCGCCAGGCATAAGAAGGAATTCGAAGCAGACCCCACGATGTATGCGCTGACCAAGAACCGGCAGGGCGTACTGACGCGCCAAGGGCCGCAATTGGAGTCGACTCATCCCAAGGTGATCCAGATGTTCATCGACGACATCAAGGAAACCTACAAGAAAAAGATCGCCGCGGGCGAGTGGACCAAGGACACGGCAGCGGGCTTCCCCATCGGGCCGGCGGACGGGCTGGGGTACAGCCAGTCAGAGGAGACCAAGAAGGCCAGCTCCGGGAAGATCGACACCATCGTGGGCGCGCCTGATACGACCGACCTCCTGGTGCTGCTGGGCAACACGATCTTGAAAGAAGTGCATAAGGAATACCCCAACGCTTACGTGGGCTTCTACTCCTATTCCACACACGCGGACTACCCCACGCGCTATGTGCCGGACCCGAAGATGGTGGCGATTTTCGCGCCGATCAACTTTTCCCGGTTCCACAGCGCGCTGGACCCCAATTCCTACACGCAGAGCGTTTACCGGCAGGTGGTGGAGAAGTGGGGCGAGCTTTCCAACAAGCAGGGCAACATCCTGATCTACCGGGGGTACAACTGGAACCTGGCCGAGAACCTGATGCCCTACACGAAGGTGAAAATCTGGGGCGATGAAATGCCCTATTACAAGAAGGCGAACATGCTTGGCTCCAATGTGGAAGCCACCAAGCAGTGGGGCACTCTGGCACCCAGCGACTGGGTGTACATGAAGCTGGCCTGGAACACGAATCAGGACTGGAAGGTGCTTTTAAAGCGCTATTGCCAACTGTCGTACGGCGACGGCGCGGGCCCGATGGAAAAGTACAACCTGATGCTGATCGACCGGCAGTCGGAGGCCAAGCAGGAGGCGGGTTCATATCACGCGTTTCCGCTGATGTACGACAAGAAGTGGGTGGACGGTGCGCTGGCGCTGTTTGATGAGGCCGACAAGCTGGCCAAGAAACCCGATGAGAAAACCCGGATTCTCTACGCCCGGCAGCCGGTGGAATCCCTGAAGCTGTATCTGGATTACTACTGGACGAGCCAGACCTTCGACTTTGCCAAGACCAAGGAGAAATACGAAGCGCTCAAGAAGCAGTGGCAGGCCGGTTACGACATGAACAGCGATGTCGTTTCCAACGAAGGGTACGCCTATCTCCAGCGGTTTATCGAAAAGTTCGTCAATGAAGGCCTGCAGTATTCATCCGGCGCTTACAAGCTGCTCTATGCCCTGCCAGACCAATTGCCCACGAAGATGGACAAGGATGAAGTGGGCCACCTGCTGAAGTACCAGGAGGCCGGGTTCAATGATTCGGCATGGCCCAAGACCAAGACGATCTCCAGCAACTGGGATGCGCAAGGCCTGGCACGCGACAACCGGTCCGGGGCGGTGTGGTACCGGACGAAGTTCACCGCGCCTAAGGATCTGGCCGAAGGCCAGGGCGTCGGGCTGTTCATGGGTGGGTTTGAAGATGAGGCCCGGATCTGGGTGAACGGCAAGTTCATCGGGTCTTCAGGCCAGCGGTTTTCCAACCCGGCGGTGTTTGATCTTTCCGCAGGCGTGGAGCCGGGCAAAGAGAACACGCTGGCGATCATGATCGTGCGCAATTCCGCGGCCAACGAGATCGGGCTGGGCGGGATTTTGCGTCCTTCGTTTGTGTTTGTCGGTCCCAAGCTCAAGGATGCAGCGCCTAAGCCGGAAGTGGAAATGCGCCGGGTGCTGCCGGGCGGGGAGTTGGGCGGGATTCAGAAGTAAGGGGTTTCGGGTCTAGAGTCCCGTGTCCAGAGTTTAAGAGAAGAGTTTAGGAGGCTCGGAGTTTTTGCTCCGGGCCTCTTTTTTCATTTGGTGGCGGGAAGTGAAGCGATGGATTAAGAGCACCGGTTTGATGGTGGTGCAGCTTTGGCGAATCGTACGGTAATGAGTCTTGTGGGCGGCGTGGTGGGCCTCGCGGACTCGGCGCCACCCTACCTGGAGCGATTTGGGGTCAGGGTTGGAATTGCAGTGAATAGAGGTCGGCTTCGCGGAGTTGGAATTTGAGGCGCACGGGCTGACTTTGCCATTGGGAGACATCGGAGCCGGCGGACCAGGTGACGGTGTGGTCGATGGTGTCGGTGTAGATGTCCGGGCAGTCGGCGAGGGAGCGGCCGGGCAAGGGGTTGCCCTGGGTGTCCTGAAGCTCCACCTTCACGGAGCCGGAGGCTGCGGTGGAGAGGTTTAAGCTGAGCCTGGAGCCTTTGAACGTGAAAGGCTTGGTGATGGCGACGCCTTGCTGGGCGTCGGCGGTGACGGAGACGAAGCCGTCGGTGCGCAGGCTGTAGCGGGTGCCGCTGCGGCCGTGGAAGATGGAGATTTCGTTGGGGCCGGTGGGGATGATGCCGGCGGCGGCATAGTTGGAACGATTGCCCCAGCGTGCGGGGTCGAACCCGGGGCGGATGTAGGCCTGGGTGAAGAGCCGTTCAAAGGTGTTGGAGCCTGCGCGGCTGGTCATGAAGAGGACATCGGTGGAACTGCCGCGCGCGGGGTTGTAACGGGTCGGGAGTGCGATGTGGATGTGAGGCGCGCGAAAGTAGGGCGTCGCCTGGCTGGTGTAGAGGTGTTCGTCCGGCAGGTTGGGGTTGGTGGCGACAGGCGCGGTCCAGTTGATGAAGTCTTTGGAGGTGGATTTGCTGATGGTGCGCAGCCGTCCGTGGGGCGTGACCCAAGTGCGGAAATAGCAGATGTATTGACCTTCTTCGTGGGACCAGAAGGAGATGTTCTGCGAATCAAAGGCGAAGTCGGCGCTGGTGAGGACGGGGCCGGGTTGAATGGGGGTCCAGTGAATGCCGTCGGGTGATTCAAAGGCGTGAATGCCGTCGGCGAGCGGGCCCGCCTTGGGGTGGACACCGGCGAGGGCTTTGAATTTTGAACGCGCGGGGCATGCGGGGTTGGTATCGATGAAAGGGGCGAAGTTGTGGCTGAAAGGGACGGCGCGGAGGAAGGCGTTGTTTTCTTTGGAGCCGTTGACGGTGATGAGGTTCAGGGTGGGAAGCGACCATTCAATGCCGTCGGGGCTGGTGGCGATGCAGGTGATTTCGCCTTCGTTGCCGTCTTTTTTCTCGCCGGTGAAAGAAGGGTCGTAAGTGCGGTAGTAGGCTTTAAAGTGGCCGCCATCCTGGATGATGGTGAGGTAGTCGCCCTTGAAGCCAATGGAGCGGGGTTCCAGGTGGGGTTCATGAAGCGTGAAGCGGGTGTCGGTGAGGGTGTCGATGAGGTGGCGGTCAATGAAGAGTTCGCGGCGTGAGCCAAGGTCGAGCGGGGTGGTCATAAAAGCCTCCAGTGAATTTAATGTGGGCGCTCAACGGTATCAGCGACGGCACGCGTGTGCAGGCTGAGTGATATATCATTTCATTGGGTGGGACGTCATTTAACTCGGGGGCCCAGCAGAATGACGAGCGAACCGATGATGCAGATGGCAGTGCCGATGGCATCCCATTTGTCCGGGCGGACTTTTTCGACGCCCCAGAGCCAGGCAACGGAGGCCAGAAGATAAACGCCGGCGTAGGCGGCATAAGCCCGGCCGGCGTGCTCGACATTAATGCGCGTAAGCGCCCATGCGAAGCAGATGAGCGCGGCGATGCCGGGCAGCGCCCACCAGGGGCTTTTGTGTTGACGCAGCCACGCCCAGAACGCGAAGCAGCCGGCGATTTCCATGAAGGCTGCGAGGAGGTACCAGACGTAGGGTTTCATGGCCGGACTCTAGCGGCCATGGAGTGGCGGGGCAAACGCATCAAGGAGCGCCGGCGGGGTAGAGGATCTGGAAATTGGTCTGGCCGGTGTAGGCGAAGTGCTGGCGGGTGCTGACGTGGCCGTCCATGTGGGCGAAGTTGGAGAGGTTTTGCGGGCCGCCGTGACGGAAGCCGTGGAAGTATTGGATGAAGTAGCCGTTGGGGTCGTTGGGGAGCGTGTCCATGGGGGTGGAGAAGTAGGGCATGTCCCAGCCCCATGCCCAGTGTTTGCTGTCGGCCAGGAAGCGTGCTTCGCTGGGTTGGATGCTGGGGATGCCCGCGGTCCAGCGTGCGCGGGGCTGGCCGTAGAGGTAGCCGCCGACGCGTGGACGGGGGGTGACGGTGATGTTGATGCCGTAGCTGACGGGGACGTAGTCGTTATCCCAGCAGGTGGTGGGGTCGCCGGTGTAGTTGACGCTGCCGCCGGCGACGAGCTTGGGAGTCTCCGACGGGCAACGGAGGATGGCCCAGCGGATGTTGGAGACGTTGCTGGTGCCTTTGGTGATGAATGGAGCCTTGCGGGTGGAGGCGCCGAAGTAACCGGCGTTGCCCAGGACCTGGGCCCAGCTCAAGCCGGAATCGACCGAGGGGATGTAGTCCCGGTTTTCCGATGCGTAGCTGTTGAAGGCCAGATGGATCTGCTTCATGCTTGACTGGCATTGGACGCCGCGAGCGTTTTCACGGGCGGAGTTGACCGCGGGGAGAATGAGCGCGATCAAGGCGGCGATGATGCTGATGCTGATGAGCAGTTCGACGAGCGTGAAACCAGGTCGGCAGGTGGAGGAAGACTTCATCGTGTTGTACTCCTATTTGACGAGAGCACACAAGATAACGGAGAAGTGTTTGAAATTTGTTTGCTTGAAATGAAAGTCAAAAGTTCAAGGTGAATATTCAGTTCGTGGGTGGCCATCGTTGGGGCTCAACAGGGATCGGGGGCAGGTTCAGAAACCAGCCTCAGCCAGCCATATTTGAAAAATGTCGCGGTATGACGGGAAGAGCGGAAATAAACAGCCGACCCGTGCGAGCGGCACGAGTCGGCACGAAAGGGGCTGGATGAAAAAGGTGATCAGGCCTCGACGGAAGCTTCAACCGGATAGCGGATGACCTGCACCTGTTCGATGGTGACGACGGCCCTGTCGCCTACGACGCCGTCAATGGCGTCGAGGAAGTCGTCGATTTTTTCCTGGGTCTCCACGCATTCCATCACCAGCGGCATGTCTTCAGCGGACATGCGGGCAGAGTGGAGCCTGCTGGAGGTGCCAAAGCCCAGGACACCGCGAAGCACGGTGGCACCGGAGAGGTGCATATCGCGAGCTTTTTGGATAAGGGCTTCATGTAGCGGGCGACCATGGTAGCGGTCGCTTTCGCTGATGAAGATGCGGAGTAAGAATGCCTTGTCAGTGACTCTCATGGTCTTCCTGCCTTCCAGGGCCATCCGTGGCGGTGGGGAATTTCGCCTGCCTTGGCGAGAATTTTTTGGCCTTCTGGAATTACTCTAGCTGATGAATGTGTGATTGTCAGCATATAGCTAAGAAAAGTCGCGTCTTGTTCTCCCAACTTTGCGAATGGGAGGCCTACGGCCTTTTCGGGTTTCGGGGTCCGGGTTTCGGGTAAAGAGCCAGATGAAGAGGAAGCAACACAATACGTATTGGAGCGTTTGTGAATTTCTTCGACCCGAAATCCGGACCCCGAAACCCGATCAGGCTCTCTGTCCTGTGTCAGTTGGGCCAAGGGCTGAGGCCGAGGTTGGCGTCGGCTTCGATGACCAGCAGACGGTTGTACTTGGCGAGGCGTTCGGATTGGGTGATGGAGCCGATCTTGATTTGTTCGCCTGCCCAGCCCACGGCCAGGTCGGCCAGCCATGCGTCCTCGGTTTCGCCTGAGCGGGCACTGACGGTGACGGACCAGTTGGCCTGACGCGCCAGGGCGAGGGATTGGGCCGCTTCGGTGAGCGAGCCGATCTGATTGACCTTCAAGAGCAGGGCGTCTGCGCAGTCGTTCTCGACGGCTTTCTTGATGCGGTGGGGGTTGGTGCAGAGGAAGTCATCGCCGAGGGTGAGGGCTTTGCCCGAGAGCTTGGCGCGAAGGAGAGGCCAGTTTGACCAGTCGCTTTCAGAGAGGCCGTCTTCAATGCTGACAATGGGGTAGCGGTCGACCCATTGGGCGATGGTGTCGATCATTTCAGTGGGGGAGAGCTGGCGACCGTCGAGCTTGTAGCGCTGGTTTTCATAGAAGTGGCTGCTGGCGACGTCCAGGGCGATGGCGACGTCTTTTCCGGGGACATAGCCGGCGTCTTTGATGGATTGGACTGCGTCGGAGAGGGCTTGATCGACCGATGCGAAGGGTGGGGCGAGCCCGCCTTCGTCGGCGCGGAGCATGCGCATGTTGTATTTTTTAAGGCAGAGCCGGGCGGCGGCCTGGTAGACGTCGTAGACCATGGCCAGGCCGTCGGAGACGGATTTAGCGGAGGCGGGAACGACGAGGATGTCTTGAATAGAGACCTGACCGCCGGCGTGTTTACCGCCTGAGAAGAGGTTGACGGTGAGGCGGGGGAGGCGCGGTGTGGGGTTGCCGGCGATGTTGGCGAAATACTGGTATTCGGGGATGCCTTCGACGCGTGCGCAGGCGCGAGCGAAGGCAATGGAGCAGGCGAGAATGGCATTTGCGCCGAGGTTGGATTTATTGGCCGTGCCATCCATGGCGATGAGCTTGTTGTCGAAGGCGTGCTGTGAGTCGATTCGCTTGCCGGTGATGGCGGGTGCGATTTTTGTGTTGATGTTGTCAACAGCTTTACGGCAGCCAAGCCCGCCGTAGCGTTTGGGGTCGCCGTCGCGCAGTTCCAGGGCTTCCGCGGAGCCGGTGGAGGCACCGGAAGGCACGGAGGCCTGGACCGTGAAAGTGGATCTGGCATAGGCCAGAGTGATCTCTGCCAGGACGGTGGGGCGGCCTCTGCTGTCGAGGACTTCAAGGGCACGGAGGTGTTTAATGGTGGGCATGGGGGAAGAAGGGTCTGGGGTCTAGGGTCTGGGGTCTGGTCAGAAACGGAGAAGAATAAGAGTAAGGGGTATTACATCGTTTCCTGGAGTTTTTGCAGGATTACGGGGAGCTTATGTTCCCGGATTTCCTTATCGAGCATGAGGGCGACGACTTGTTCGCGCTGGGCTGCGGCTTGATCAGGCGTGAGGTATTCAAGGGGCGAGCGGCCGTCGACGCGGGCGAGCATGAGGGCCAGCAGGCTGCGCGCGCTGGCCTTTTGGATGTCGTGGGTTTTGGTGAGGATGGGAGCGGTCTGGAAATAGGTTTCCGTGAATTTGGAAGCCAGATCAAAGAAAAGCGTCTTGTGCGCCGGGATGTGGCGGGCCTTGGAAACAAGATGGGTGAGGAAGAAAGCGACGTCGAAGGCCGGGTCGCCCCAGTGGATGACTTCGTGGTCGAGAAGGACGAGATTGCCGGACCGGACGAGCATGTTCTTGGGAGAAAAGTCGCCGTGGGTGAGGGTGAGGGTGCGCTGGCGGGTGTCTGCGATGACGTGGCGGATGAACGACTCCGAACGGGGGCATTTCTGGGTGGCGCTGACGTAGTAGGGCTGCACGCGGAGGGCTTCAAAGAACTTGCGGTCTTCAAAACGTTTGGCGAGCCGGGAGTTCTTTTTGTATGCGTTTTCGTGAATGGAGCCCAGGAGCTGGCCGGCCTGGGTGGCGTAACTGGTGAAGGCCTCGGGGGTGGTGCCGGCGGGGTTCAAGAGGAGGGTTTTGAGGTTGTCGTGGGGCTCTGGGACGGCGAGCATGGCGAGGATGAAATTCGCCTTGTCCTCAAAGACGAGTCCGGGGACCTGGCCGGGGAGGACGAGGCCAGAGAGCACACGGATGCCTTCGGCTTCGGCGAAGATGCGGGAGGGATCACAAAACCAGTCGGCCTGGACGCGGAGCTTGGGGAGGGCTTGCTTGAGGACCCAGCGGCGTGAATTGCCCAGATCGACGAGGACGGTTTTGTTGGAGACGCCGCCTGAGATGGTGCGGCAGTGGAAGTCCGCGGTCTCAAACGGGCCGGCTTTTTTCTTTAAGTAGGCTTGGAGTTGGAGGGGGTTTTCAATGTCAGGTACGTTGTTGGGCTTGGGCATTGCGCTAGTTTAATCGCAAGTGGGGTTCGGGGTTTTAGAGGGATGAAGAGGCCTGCGGCCGTTTCGGGTTTCGGGTTTCGGGTTTCGGGTTTCGGGTTTCG
>CAZIWA010000071.1:0-27858 GCA_964542875.1 uncultured Phycisphaeraceae bacterium | reverse complement strand
ATCGCTTCACTTGAGGAAAGCGCCACACCAAAAACACCTCCTCATAAATTGCTTTTTATCCCCGGGAACCTCACCTCGACCCGCGCGTCGGATTGTTATGTCATTTAAGGCTCGTCATGCCTTAGCTCTCTTTTGCAAGCGTCCTTTTGGCATGATTGGTAAATCTCTGTATATTGCACGGCTTCTGTCAACGGCCCGTGAACCGCGTCGCGTTTGTTGCGTCAAAGTTGCGTCTCTGCAATCTCCCGGCAGCCCGGAGTCCTCTGGTGGTAACTGAAGCCAAGTTCGAAAAACCCAGCCAAAAAGGCGCTGATTTCAAGCCCTTTGTGCCTCCCGAGTCACACCGGGAATACGCCCAGGGCAAGCGAGTCATCGTCTCCGTCAGGGGCGTCACCCGCGAGTACCGCGTCGGCGGCGACACCATCCGTGCCCTAAACGGCATCGACCTCGACATCTACGCTGGGGAATACCTCTCCATCGTAGGCCCGTCAGGCTCCGGTAAAAGCACGCTCTTCAACATGGTCGGCGGCCTGGACATGCCCACCGCCGGCAACGTCACCGTCCAGGGCGTCGATATGAAGGCGCTCTCCCGTGAGCTTCAAGCACGCCTGCGCAACCGCTGCATCGGCTACATCTTTCAGTCCTACAACCTGATTCCGGTGTTTACGGCCCTGGAAAACGTGGCTCTTCCCATGTGGCTCGGCGGCATGGCAATGGACAAAGCCGCCAAACGCGCCACCGAACTGCTCCTGTCTGTCGGCCTCGAAGGCCGGCTCAACAACCGCCCCGAAGAGCTCTCCGGCGGTCAGCAACAGCGCGTGGCCATCGCCCGCAGCTTCGCCAACGACCCCGGCATCATCCTCGCCGACGAACCCACCGGTAACCTCGATACCCGCACCGGTGAAGGCATTATCGACATCCTCAGCAAACTCAGCCGTGAACGCGGCGTGACCATCATTTCCGCAACTCACGACCACAAAATGCTTTCCGTGTCCGACCGGGTGGTCACCATCATGGACGGACGCATTGCTCAGATCCGGCTCCGGACCGAGCTGAACATCAAGGTCGGCAGCCTGCAGGCAGGCGAGGTTCTTCCGACGTTTGAGGAGAAGAAGTAAGAAGCCCATGAGCCAGAACCCTCTCCAAAACAACGAACTTTCCAGCCAGGTGCACGGCGATGCCTTGCTGGGCCAACTGAAACAAGGCTGGGCTCCGCTGCCCAACAGCACCTTGTTTTCCATGGCCAAAGGCGGTCTGAAGGTGCGCATGATGCGCTCGGTGGTGACGATGCTCTCCATCGTGCTGGCCATCGCATTTCTGGCCTATACCGGCCTCACCAGCTACCTTCAGAAGAACCTGATTGCTGCCATTCCCAAGTACCAGGTGACCAATCCGGCGCTCCCGGCTGACGTGCGTGCAGCATCGGACACGCTGGTTAAGATCCCCGTCATCCAGGGATTGGATATCCAGTCCCGGCTGAAGCTGGCCAAAACCATGGGGCTCGACAACACCGTCACTGCCCAGACGGAACAGGCCGGCATTGCCGCGATCATTGTTACAGCCCGGGATCAAGCCGAAAAAGCCAAGAAAAACGCCGCTGAACTGGCCAAGAACCCCAAGGCGCTTAAGTCTGAAATCGCCAGTGCGGCGACTTTTGCGGAAAAGTCCCGTCTGGCGCATCAAAAGACGCTGGACAAGCAGAAAGACCTGCAATTGACCATCGCATTGGGGGATTGGGTTCGCTCTGGTTCCACCACCCAGCAGGCAGAACTTGAGCCCTTGCTTAACGAACGGCTTAAAGAACGCTACGAAATGCTGCTCAACAGCCTGGCCAATCCTTCGCGTCTGACCGACGCGGAGATGAACCAGCTTGCCGCTTCGGTTGCTTTGGTGAAGGCCAAAGGGGCTGGCGCAAGCGATATGGCGATTGCGGAAAAAGCCGTTTCTGACGAACTTCAACGGCGCGAACTGGTGAACCTGCAAACCCTGATGCGCGCATCAGGCGTGAGCATGGAAGTGACCGAAAACGCCACCCGGATGGAAATCTGGTTGATCGTGATGGCGCTTTTGACCTGCGCGGTGGGTATTGCCAACGCAATGCTTATGAGCGTGACCGAGCGTTTCCGGGAAATCGGCACGATGAAGTGCCTTGGCGCGCAGGATAATCTGGTTGTGAAGCTGTTCTTGCTTGAATCCGCCTTCCTTGGCATTGTCGGCGCCCTTGCCGGCATCATCCTGGGTGTGGGCGTCGCACTGACCGCCGCAGTGGCGCAGTTCAAAGGATTTGGTATTTCCGAGTTTCCCGGCCTGGCTCAATGTTCGATTGTGATCGGGCTTTCAGTCATGGGCGGGATTTTTCTGTCGGTGGGTGGTGCGGTTTATCCCGCCTACTCGGCTTCCCGGATGCGGCCGGTTGACGCGCTGAGGGTGGACGAATGAGCCAGGACAGTGACTTTATTCCTAACCCCGCAGGTCATGTAAGCCCGGACCACGGTCCGCACAACCCCGCGGACCCGAATCTGGCGCAGCCCAACCCGGCCGCGGCGCCCGTGGTTGATCCGGCCTCTGCGGCCCAGATGGAGCCCCCGATGTCTACGCCCAATCAGGTGCCCGAAGTGACTGCGGCCGATGTTGTGGTGGGGGATGTCAATGATCCCGCCGCGGCAGGTGCCCAAAGCGCCAAAAAAGGTGAAAACCTCTCCCGTGACATCGTGGTGCGCGCGCTTGATGTGAAAAAAGTCTACGTAAAGGCCGGGCTTGAGACGCACGCCCTGCGCGGTGTGAACCTGGACATTTACCGCGGCGAATACATGGCCATCATGGGCCCTTCGGGCTCGGGTAAAAGTACGCTGTTCAATATGATCGGCGGGCTGGACAAGCCCACCAGCGGCATGGTGTTCATCGACGAAGTCGACGTGGCCGCGCTCGACAGCTACGAATTGGCCTGGATGCGTTGCCGTAAAATCGGCTACATCTTCCAGTCATTCAACCTGCTGCCGACGCTGACGGCGCTTGAAAACGTGACGCTTCCGATGATCTTCGCCAACGTCGACCCCGACGAAGCGCGTGACCGGGCGTATGAGCTTCTGCAGAAAGTGGGTCTGGGCAACCGGTGGCAAAACCGGCCCGGCAAGATGTCAGGCGGTCAGCAGCAGCGCGTGGCCGTGGCCCGCGCTCTGGCCAACAGCCCGACGATTGTGCTGGCCGACGAGCCTACCGCCAACCTGGACCTTAAGACCGGTGCGGAAGTGATCGCAATGCTTAAGGATCTCTGCAGAGAGATGGGCGTGACCGTGATCAGCGCGACGCATGACCACAAAATGCTGGATATTTGCGAACGCGTGGTTTGGGTGCGCGATGGGCGTATCGAACGGGTTGAAAGGCGCGAAGACCTCAAGATTGAGGTTGGCAGCATTGAGGGAGAAGGGCACTGATGCCAAGTCTGACCGAACGATATTCACGCAGGAACTCAACCTCGCTGGCGCTGCTGGCGACGATTGTGCTCGCCGTTATGGCGATCGCGTTGCCGGGCCATGCCCAGCCGCAGCCTGCCACCGTGGCGCAAAAGCCCATTACCCAGCCGCCTGGCGCTGAGTTCATGGACCGGGTGCGGATGTTCTCCCAGATGGCGCCGGCGCGCCAGGCCGGGCAGCCGGGGTTGTCTGCCCTTGATGACTATTTCCTGAGCTATTTTCAGGACGCCGCTGCCAAGGTGAATGACCCGGCCAAGTGGGCCAAGGCGCAGGAACAGCTTCAAAAAGCCGATGCCGCAAGCGAAAAGTACATCCAGACGCGCATTCAGGTCCTCAGCGGCATCACTGATCTCCGCGAGATCGATCGCCCGACTTACCTCGAAGCCTACAACGAAGACCGCGCGGCCCAGACCGCACTTAAGGGCTTGTGGTTTTCAGGCCGGATTCAACAGCCATCCGTGGCGTTCATCCCCGGCAAAGCAAGCCTGACGCTCGGCACGAATACCGTGAAGATCTATCAGGTGGCGCCGAACCTGATCGAGCCCAGCAACCTTCCCGGCGACAAACTCGACGGCCGTTTGGTCTATCTCGGCCACGGCTCCACCCGTGAGCAGGCTGGTGTGAACCTTGAAGGCTCCATCGTTCTGATGGAGTTCAACTCCGGCAAGCAGTGGATCGATGCCGTTCAGTTCGGCGCGCGCGCCATCGTCTTCATCGAAGCTGAAACCGGTAAAGACAAGCCCGGCGCTTTCCTGGCCGAAGCGGCCCTGAAGCAAACCACATCCATGATCAGTGTGCCCCGGTATTACATCACCCGGGAAAGCCTGGGCAAGCTGGTGGGGGCAGACCCCAAGCTGCTTAACAAGTCGGTTGCCAAAGCCAGTGTCGATGCGACGCCCGGCCGGTGGGAAAAGCGCACGCTGAGCACCGAATGGCTGTTTATCCCCGGCACCAAAGCGATGCCGGATGTGCCCGAATCATTCAACTCCGATACGGCCCGCCAGATTGTGCATGTGCAGGCATACAAAGATGCCAACTGCATCGTGCCTGAACTCTCTGCCGGTGCCTCAACCCTGGGGAACCTGGCTGCGGTGGTGGAACTGGTGGAAGGGTTTAAGAAAGCCCCTCCTCAGCGGCCCGTGCTGGTGAGCGTGGTGAGCGACCACACCAACGCGCTGCTGGGTGAACAGAATTACGCGTACACCCTTTTCGCCAGCCCCAAAACCACTGTGGTGCTGGAGCTTGACGCCCTTGCCCGCGAGCGCGCTAAGTTTGCATTCATCAGGGACCTGTATGTCAATGGTCCCAACGACGATGACATTTACAACAAGTTCAGGGACGGCAGCAAGAACGTAGGCGGCCAGAATCTGAGCTTCAAAGACCCCGTGATCGACCTATTGAGCTCTGAAACCAACAAGGTCCGTGTGGCCCGCAGCACGCTTGATCTGCGCAAAACCCGGAAACTGCTCAGCCAGATCGAAGACAGCCAATACGATGCGCGAGTGGTGGCCTACACCAATGAACTCAATCAGTTGTTGGATTTGCAGGGGCTGTACAAGAAGTTCGGCGCCCGGCAGTACTTTTCCAAGCTACCGACAGATACGCAAGCCCGACTCGTCACGATCTATAAGAAGATCGCCGATGACGCCCAGGCTAACGTGGCTGCGATTGATGCCCAGATCAAGCAGAACCTGGATAACCTGACACTGCGCCGCCGCCTGGCCAACTACAACTACGACAAGAAGTTCGATATCGAATCGGCCGTTGATCTGGATGTGTTTGCGGCCCGGTATGCGCCGTTGCCCGCTGTGGCGGCATTGACTCTCGACTTGACGTTCGGGACCAGCAATGTCGGTTTCTTCTACAACGGCAACTTCTCATCGAGCATCCAGAACTTCGATCGTGTGGCCGGTGACCTGGTCAACCGCATCGCGATGCTGGCCAGCCGGGAAGCGGAACTCTACGCAACCGAAAAGAACCTGGAAAACATCTACACCGATTCGATTCGCGGGCAGGGCGGCCTTCCCTGGGGCGCCTATCTGGGAATCAAGAGCGCCGTCGCGGCGCAGGTGTTCCAGGAACACGTGGTGCCAGGCGTAACGCTTATGTCCATCGAGGACTTACGTGCACGCGAGTACACCCCGCAGGATACGCTGGCTGAGTTGGATGAGGCGCAAGTCAAGCGTATTGGTGAGTTTGCCGTCGGCTTCTTCAGGCGGCTCATCACCAGCGATGATCTTGGCGGCACCTATGATGTGCGCGCGCCGGAAACCAGCTACCTCACGATCGACTTGAACGTGCGTAAGCAGGACCGATTCTCCGTCGGCGTGCCCAAGCAGCCCCAGATGGGCGCGGTCGTGACGATCGATGCCAAGCCTTCGTTGCCCAACAACATCCCGATGTTCGGCCAGGTCAGCCCCTATCCGGTGATGATGACCAATGACCGCGGCGCCGTCACCATCCGTGGCGGGTTTTGGCGCGATGGTTCAATCCTGGTGTTTGGCTATGATCCTGCATTTAAGGCTCTTCAAAGCGCGCTTGACTTTGGCATGGGTGAAAAGCGGTTCAACTCCGCAATCACCGTCGGTCGTACGACGCAGTACATGACCAAGACCATCATCGCCACTGAGATGGACAAGATCGATCTGCTGGGTTTGACCCAGCCTCTGCAGCTTGGCGCTGCACCATTCCTGACCGTGATCGATGCGGTGCAGGAAAGCCCGACGCCGATCCTTTCCTCCATGGGTATTCGTGGTGTGGGTTCGGGTGTTGCAACCAAGCGCATTCCATTGCCGCTTGACGGCACCGCCATCCTCATGGTCGATCAGGGCATGCCGCTCTTTAAGCTTCGCATCGGCGCCGGTCTGGCGATTAATGCCAGCCCCAGCAATCCCAAGGGCGATGGCTACTCTTCCAAGATCGGCATTCTGCGCAACCTGGTGCTCAGCAGCGCTCAGGACATGCTGATCCTCACCAAGGAAGAGCGCCTTAAGCCCCTGGCTGAAAAGGGCGTTCGCAACGACACGGCAGAGGCCTATCAGGCTGAAGCTCAAGTGCTGGTCGATAAGGCCAAAGGTTTTGAGAAGCTCAGCGACAACGCCCAGATGCTCAATTACGCAGAAGAAGGCCGTGGCCTTGCCTATCAGGCTTATCTGCGCGGGCTTGCCACCGTCAATGACTTGATCAAGGCCGTCGTGATCTTCCTGGCGCTGGTCATTCCCTTCTGCTTCTTCCTGACCAAGCTGATCTCGCCCTTTACCGACATCAACCGCCAACTCGCTCTCTTTGGGGCGGTGTTTGCCGCCATGGCGCTGCTTCTGCGCTTTGTGCACCCGGCGTTTGAAATCGCCAACACACCCGAAGTGGTGATTCTCGCGTTCATCATCCTTGGGCTGGCGTTGTTCGTGGCCACGGTGTTGATCTCCAAGTTCAACTCGTCCATGAACCAGATCGTGGAAGAATCGCAGTTGTCTGAGTCGGCCGATGCTTCGCAGGGCCGTTTGGCCGGCGTGGCCTTCCTGGTCGGCATCAACAACATGAAGCGCCGGCGCATTCGTACGACGCTGACCTGTGTGACCATCGTACTGGTGACCTTCACCATGCTTTCGGTGATCTCCGTTGGGCAGGGGACTGATCCGGCCACGCGCCCGACGAGCCCTGAAGCACCCTACAACGGCTTCCTGTTCGCCAATCCCGGCTTGACGAAGATCGTGCCCCTTCAGATGCAGCGCACCAAGGCGCATTATGAAGGCAACGCCACCGTGGTTTCGCGCGCCTGGGCCCAGAAGCTCAGCTCCTACGGCGAATACCTCGGCTATGACCTTAAGCCCACAGAGCCAATCATCGGAGCGACCGTAACGTCCTTGAACGCCAAGATCCTGGTGGGTCTTGAAGTGGCTGAAAAAGACTTCCTTCCCGGCGGCATGCCGATCCTTCCCGGCGGTCGCTGGTTCTCCACCGATTCAGCGCAGGAAGTGATTCTCTCCGTCAACGCGGCTGAACTCCTGGGCATTCGTCCCGATAACTTCCAGGGCAGAACCCTCCAACTCGGTGGCCGTAAGCTCAAGCTCGTGGGGCTGCTGGAAGACCAGGCTCTTGAACGCATGCGCGATCAAGGCGATGTGCCGGTGCTGCCGATGCTCGAACCCGTCAGCCAGCAGCGCGCGGATGAAGAAGAAGCCGCCAGCAAGGACAACCAGCAGATGGACCTTGGTGGATCGATGTCAGGCGGGTCGGGCTCGACCATGGCTCGCGCCATGAACGTGGCCTTCCTGCCCATTGATCTTGCCCGGTCCGTCGCAGACGCCGAATACCGGACTCTCTCGGTCCGGTTCGACAAGAGCGCAAGCGCCGAGGCCAACTCGCTGGAAGCCTGGAAGAAGGCCAATGAACTGATTCAGTTCCAGACGGCCCGTATCGCGGTGGGCATTACTAAGACCATTACTCCCGTCGAAGGTGGACGCCCGGTGGATGCAGGCCAGTACGCGATGACCTCCAGCAACTCCACGCAAGTGGGCGGTGTGCTGAAGATCGCAGTGCCCATCATTCTCGCCGCGACCATCATCCTCAACACAATGCTCGGCTCGGTGATGGAACGCCGTCGTGAAGTGGCCATCTATAACGCGATCGGGCTTAACCCGACGCACGTGATGATGTTCTTCCTGGCAGAATCCCTCGTGTTTGGCATGATTGGTTCGGTGGCGGGTTACCTGATCGGCCAGGTGCTGGCGATCGTGTTCACGAAACTCGACGTCGGGCTGAACCTCAACTACTCGTCGCTCTCGGTCATGGTCGTTATCTTCCTTGCCATCGCCACGGTGCTGATCTCCACGATCTACCCTGCGATGATGGCTGCTCGCGCCGCGGTGCCCTCAGGCCAGCGCAAGTGGAGCCTTCCGCCTACGGAAGGCGACGAGATGGCGATCAAGTTCCCCTTCAGCTACGACGCAGCGCGCGTGCTGGGCGTGTGCGCCTACATGCGCGACTATATGAAGCAGAACTCCGAAGCTTCAACCGGCAGCTTCCTCGCCGAGATCGGGCCTGTGGGCCGGGTCGGCTCAATCAAGGCCGATGCGGGTGAACCCGGGGCAACCGGCACTGTGGACCATGCAACCTATGCGATGACATTCGACATCGCACCGGCGCCGTACGACCTTGGCGTGAACCAGAAGCTTGAAGTCTATGCGTACTACGACACAACAGTGAAAGCGCACATGCTGGCGGTCCATATCACCCGGATCACCGGCGAGCGCAGCAACTGGCTGGCAGTCAATCAGCCGTTCCTTGAGTCGCTGCGCAAGCGGCTTCTGGGGTGGCGTTCACAAAAGAGTGACATACACGAGGCTTACTACCGCGAGGGTCAGCGCATGTTCGCAGACGCCGGTGACCTGCCCGTGGTCAATGGATCACAGGAGCGGGCCTGATGTCAAAGTCGATGGACAAAGAACTGCAGATGTATCGCGATCTCATGGCGGTCCCGGACCGGTATGAGGACGGCTTTGGCTGGAAAACAGTCATCGGCGCGGTATTCATCGGATTCCTGATGGTGCCTGGGTCGATCTACCTTTCGCTGTTTCTCGGCGGCGGGCTCGGCAGCGCGGCCCAATGGGTGACCGTCATTCTCTTTTCTGAGATCGTTAAGCGATCGATGAAGAGCCTGAAACAGCAGGAAATCTTCGTGCTGTTTTATATGACCGGCGTTTCACTCTCCATGCCGTTTCCGCTGTTGTGGAACCAGTACTTCGCGCAAAGCCCTGAAGCCGCAAGTTACGGGATCGCCTCTGAAATTCCCGTCTGGTTTGCACCCAAGAAAGAGATTCTGGAGCAGTCCCAGCGGACGTTCCTGACCGCGCACTGGGCCATTCCCCTTTTGTTTATGGTGGGCATGCTGTTCCTGCAGCGCATCGACCATTTCGGCCTGGGGTATGCGCTTTACCGGTTGACGGCCCATGTTGAAAAGCTTCCATTCCCGATGGCGCCCATGAGCGCCCTTGGCGTAACTGCGCTGGCCGAAAGCCGTGATCCCAAGGAGCGCTGGCGCTGGCGTTGCTTCTCGCTGGGCGCGGTCATGGGTCTTGGCTTTGGCCTTATTTATGCGGGTTTGCCCGCGGTGACACAGGCACTGTTCGGTAAGGCCGTGAAGATTCTGCCCATTCCGTGGCTGGATCTGACGCCGCAGATTTCGACGCCTGACTTCCTCCCCGCAGTGCCCGTGAACCTCGTGTTTGACGCCTCGCTGATCATCCTTGGGATGGTGCTTCCCTTCTGGGCCGTGGTGGGTGGATTTATCGGGTTGCTGATCACATTCGTCATGAACCCGCTGCTGTATCAGGCCGGTATTCTCAAAACATGGACGCCGGGCATGGGCGTGGTTGATACCACCTTCTCCAACCACCTGGACTTCTACCTTTCATTTGGCATCGGCCTGATGGGCGCCATCTTCCTTGTCAGTTTGATTCCGATCTTCAAGTCAGTGAAGAAGGCGTTCTCTAAGAAAACGCCCGATGCTGAAAAGGACATGACGTTCTGGGAAGCCATGACGAACGTGAACAAGGAACGCGGGGATCTTTCGATCCTGGTGGCCCTGGGCATCTATTTCATCAGCACCTGCTGCTACCTGGCCCTGTGCATGTGGATGATGCCCGGTACGCCGGAAGCCAACTATCAGGACCGTTTCCCGCTCCTGTTCTTTCTGGGTTTTGCGTTCATCTACCAGCCGATCATCAGCTACACCAACGCGAAGCTCGCGGGCCTGGTGGGCCAGTCGGTGCAGATCCCGCTGGTGCGTGAAGCAGCCTACATCCTGTCAGGGTTCAAGGGAGCGCAGATCTGGTTTGCCCCCATCCCCCTGAGCGACTACGGCGGTTCGGCCAACAGCTTCCGTACCCTTGAACTTACGGGCACCAAGCTCGGGAGCATCATCAAGACGGAAATCCTGGTGTTCCCCATTCTGGTGGTTTCCACCATCATGTTCAGCGAACTCATCTGGCGCATGGCGCCGGTGCCCAGCGAAGCTTACCCCTTCACGCAGGAAGTGTGGAAGCTGCAGGCGCTCAACCAGGCCTTGACCATCACCTCCACCACTGCAGGCACCAGCCCCTTCCTGGAAGCCGTGAACCCGTCGTACATCACCGCGGGTTTCCTGGCCGGTACGATCTCCTTCGCCGTGCTCACCTTGATGAACCTGCCCACGTTCCTGGTCTACGGTGTGGTCCGCGGGCTTGGGCAGACCACGCCAGGCGCCATTGTGCCTGAGATCATGGGTGCGCTTGCAGCCCGGTACTACTTTGAAAAGGTGTACGGGAAAGAGAACTTCAAGAAATACGTCATGATCCTGCTTGCCGGGTTCAGCGCCGGCGTGGGGCTCATCGGTATGGCTGCGGTGGCCATCGCACTCATCGCCAAGAGTACAACAACCCTGGGCTATTGATCCGCCCGACTGCTGCGTCCATACGAACGAATAAATACCCGGCCATCAAGCCGGCCATCCATAGGAAGCCATGACTCAGACCCCATACCAACGCGTCGACCTGAATGCACTCGAAAAAGTGCAAGAACAGCGTCAGGATGCCCTGGAGCAGAACGACTCGGCCAGCTACGGCATCCGGTTGACCGTGCTTCCGATGGTGATGCTCATTTCCATCATCCAGGTGGTGGTGACGATCTATGGCACCCACATGGTGAATACGATCATCACGCCGACCCTGATTGCGATCATGGCCTTTGCGGTGTTGTTTATCGGCGGTTTATTCGTTAACCCGCTGCTGAAGATGCCGCTTTTGAGTGCTACCGGGGTGGTGACCGGATTTATCGTGATGGCCGGCGGGGCCTGGTTCGCTTCCGATAAAGGCTACATTTCCCCAGAGGTTTTCCGGCTGTTTGTCGGCGTAGTTGTGTTCGTCGGCATCATCTATCTGCTGCGTCTGGTGCGCTACCGGGCTTTTAACCGCCAGGAAATGCTTTGCTTCTTCGCCGCATTGACGGTTTCTTCCGGCGTATCCACCTTCGGCCTGGCCGACCAGCTTGTGCCCATCGTGATGACGCCCAAGAACCCGGCGTGGAACACGCCTCAGCGCGACTGGGAATCCAAAACGATTCCGCAGCTCAACAAAGACCTTTACATCCAGGAGCCGACGGTCATCGTCGACTTCAGCAAGGGCACAGTCCGGGATGAGAACAGCAAGATCCTGGAAACCCCTCCGGCCAACGCGACGTTCTCGGAGAACATGGCCCACTGGCGCAAAGTGGCTGCATACATCCCCTGGATGATGTGGGTGAAGCCGCTGTTTTTCTGGCTGATCTTCGTGGGCGCGGTTTATGCGCTGTTCTACAGCCTGACGTATTTGCTTCTGGGCAACTGGATGGACCGGGAAAAACTGATTTTCCCGCTCGCCAGACTGCCCGAAGTGCTTTTGCCGGACGCAGGCAGCAACAACAACTGGGTGCCTAAGATCGTCAAGACCCCAGGCTTTTGGATCGGCTTTGGCATCGCATTCCTGGTGCTGGGCTGGAACGGCATCAACACCGCCAACGTCATCTCCAACATTGGCACGATTCCGCTGGGCATGACCAAGAACAGCGTGAATGCCACGGTGGTCGGGAGCATCTTTGAAGGTGTGGGCGGCGGGCGCGAAATCGGCATGATGTTTCTGGTGATCTTCACCGCCATCGGCATCGCTTTCCTGCTGCCTTTGGAAATCTCGTTTTCGATCTGGGCGTACTTCCTGGCCAGCCGGTTCTTCATGCTCGTGATGGTGTGGATGGGCTACGGGCAGAACCAGAAAGACTTCCCCAGCGACTGGCTTTGGGATATGAATGCGGCCACGGCCCAAGGCGGCGGCGGCATGCTCATGTTCAGTGCAATATGTCTGTTCAAAGCCGTTAAAGACTACTTTGGCATGATCAAAGGCAAGGCCTTTGGCGAGCGCGTGGTCATCCTCATCCCCCTGATCGGCCTGGTGGCCTCGGTGGTGGTGATCATGGCATGGCTGGGCTGGAACGGTATACCGCTGCACTGGGCACTGGTGTTTGTGGCGCTTCTTACGCTGCTCACCATCGGGCTCATGCGCATCGTGGCGGAAGGCGGCATCTACTGGTTCCAGTCGCACACCAGCTTCTTCCACATCTACAGGATCACAGGCGGTTTCGGCGGCTTCCTCCCGGGCACGATCGTCGCTCCGTTGTTCCCCATCTACTCCGTCCTGTTCATGGACATCAAGTCCTACATCGCTCCCAACCTGCTGAACGTAGCCAACATGCAGGCCAAATCCGGCAACCATAACCGGATCAAGTTCCACTTGACCGTGGTCACTTCACTGTTGATCAGCGTGGTTTCAGCGCTGGCGTTTACCATCTTCCTTGGCTACCTCAAAGGCGGGAACAAGCTCAATAGCTGGTTCTACTCCTCCTCGCCTCAGGACATCATGGCCAAGGCACAGGGTGTGATCAACACTCCGCCCGATGTGATGCCCACCATGCTTGGCTGGTACGGCATTGGCGCTGCGTGGGTGGCATTCTCGTTCTTCATCCGGACCACTGTGTTCTGGTTCCCCCATCCGGTTGGGTACATCATGCTGATCAACCCGCTGATGTCCCAGCTCTGGTTCAGCTTCTTCATCGGCTGGGTGTTTAAGAAGCTTGTGGTGAAGTACGGCGGGAAGATGACGTTCGACAAGGTCCGTGACATGTTCATCGGGCTCATTCTTGGCGAATGCATGGCCATCTTCTTCTGGCTTCTGCTCTCGCTGTTCACGAAGATCCGGGCATCGAATATCAGCCACAACCGGTATGCGATGTCTGACATCATCAACTACTTCTTCACCTAATGCCGGCACCCGGGACGGGCTTCTCCGATGGCGGGCACCAATATCGATCCCGGCTCACAAATACTGGCCTGGGTCGGGCTCGTCATCCCTTTGCCGGATGACTATCGCCCGGCAAAGATCGAGGGCGATCACAACAAAGGATTGGTGCTGCTTGCCGATGACAAGCGGGCCAGACTGCTGGTGGCCTGGGGCACGGTGACGCGAAGCCAGTTTGACGCAGCCACATTCTGCAAAGAAAAACTGCTCAGCCTGTTTGATGACAAGGCTGGGGTAAGCCAGACTTCGCTCAAACGCGTTGATAACAACCCGGTCTTCTCGACCATGTTCTGGGCCCACTCCAAAGAGGAGCAAAAGATCAGGGCCGTGGGGTACTGTCCTGAAACAAGCCGGGTGATCGATTGCCTCTACCACACCGGCACAGCCCGGCAGGATCTGGTGTTTACGCAGGGCTTGCTGGGGACCATCAAAGACCAATCCGTGGACCGCGATTATCAATGGGAAGTGCTTGGCACCTCATTTAAAGTGCCAGGCGGATTTAGATATTTAGAATCCACGTTGAACCTGGGAGACCAGACAATCCGGTTCATCGCGGGCAAGTCCGAAGCTCGCGGACCGGTGTTTGTGGTGAGGCAGCTTTATCCTTCAGAGCTTGCGCTTAATCGTCAGCCGCTGGAAGAATGGCTGGATGATTGGGCCACAGCACGCGGGGCGAGCTATTCGCCGCAAACCAGGCGTGAAGGGTTTAAGTTTCCCGTGGTGCGTGAGCCCCTTACGCTGGCGGGAAATCAGGCGATTTCGATCCAAGCCAAGCTTCGGATTCCGCTACGGTTTACGCATTGGTGGATGCCCAAGCATTCTACGTTTTACGGCATGCACCACTTGGGGGTGGATCGTCTGCTCATGATGCAGGCATCCGGCCCTGAAGACCAGTTGGATGCATGGGCCGGCACGGTGGCGGGCAGCCTGCGGCTCTCTGGTGCGGCGGGCCGAAGCTGATGACTTCCGGCGAGCGTATGATTTGATCCACGGCCTTTGTTGTGCTGAATTTTGATTCCCCAAGCAACTGGTGCAAGCCGATGACCGATGTGCCCCAACTGACACGCGAACAAGCATTGGATGCCCGGCCTGTGACCGTCAAGATCCTGGCGCGTGAACCCTTGGAAAATGGCGGCCAGCGAATCACCGTTCCGTACCAGCCTTCGGGGATGATCAAATTCATTCTGCGCGTGCCCGCCACGGCGACGAAGAAATTTGAATTGGACGCCTTGGGCGTTGAAGTGCTGGACTACTGCGATGGCGAGAAGTCGGTAAAGCACATGGCAACGCTCTTCGCCAAAAAGCACAAGGTGGACAAGCACGAGGCAGAACGTGCAGTGGTTTCATTTCTGGACACGCTCGTGAAGCGTGGGGTGGTGCTGATGGTGGTGTCAAAGTGATGACCCGCGGTTGATTTCGCTCGTTACAAACCTGTGACAGTGGTTACGGTCGGGTGCACGTATCCTTCAGGTAATCAATTACCGGAGGAATCGGGCCATGAAAAATGTCACACGCGTCTTGTTGGTTTTAGGCATGGTTGGCACGCTGAGCCTGAGCGCCTTTGGGGATGAGGCGCAACCGTCGGCGGCTCCATTGACCACCGTCAGTGCGCAGCAGATTGCGCAGGCGCGTGAAGCAGGCCCCAAGGGATTGGCAGAAATTATGGCGGCATACCGCCGGGATGGCGCGCCAGGCTTGGAAGATGCGGTCGACCAGGTGGCCGCGCAGAAAGATGCCATCTATTCCAGGCTCTACTGGTACACGGACATGACCAAGGCCAAAGCCGCAGCCGCTCAGGAAGGCAAGAAAATCATCTATCTGAGGCTGCTTGGCAAGCTTACCGATGAATATTCCTGCGCCAACAGCCGCTACTTCCGGTCGGTGCTCTATGCAGACCCGGTCGTGTCGGCGCGCATGCGGGAGAATTTCATTCTTGTCTGGGAAAGTGAGCGGCCCGTTCCAGTGGTGACCATCGACTATGGCGATGGCCGGGTGATCAAACGAACCCTCACGGGCAACAGCATCCACTACATTCTGGATTCAAACGGCACGGTGATCGATGCCATGCCTGGCTTGTATTCGCCCGAAGCGTTCATGAAGGTGCTGGACCAAGTGAAAACGTTTGAGCCCGGAAAGGCAAAGAAATATCACCAAGCCGTCATCAACGGTCTGGCCGAGGAGTACAAGCCGATCGAACAAAAAAGACGCGCCGCCAGGGTGGCCGAGATGGAAGCTTCGCGGCCAGTCAGAACCGCAAGCAGAGCGATGGCGTTGTCTGTCACCAAGACATCTGGAGAGGCCGCATTGTTCAGGGGCCTTTCTTACGAAAATAACCGGGCATTGGCTGATGCGCTCAGGGATGTGGAGTGGTCTGAATGGGAGGCCGAAGGCGCCAAGCGTCCCGTGACGCTCAGCCCGGAAAGCACGCAGTTGATCACTCGTAAGCTTAAAGAGCAGGACAACAGCCCCGGCAGGCTGACGGAGATCATTGCGCAATTCCAAAGGAATATCGCCGCGGATACTGCACGGAATCAAGCCGTTTTACGCCCTCATGTACATCGCTTGTTAGAGATCGAAAGCTATGCGAACGATGTGACCAAGCTGAATGAGGTAGTGTATTCGAGTGTCTTTAATACGCCTCGCACGGACCCCTGGCTCGGGCTTGTGGACCCCAATGCGTACGTCGCGCTGTCGGCGGTACCCGACGCGAAAAAGTGACAAGATAAATGAGGGCTGCGGAGTGGCGAAAGCTTTCCGGGGCTTTCATCCGAGTATGCTCTTGATCAATCATGACATCTCGCCAACGCATTCTTGTGGTCGAAGACGACCTTGCCATTCGGCGGGGCCTGGTGGATGCTTTGCGCTTTGATTCCTTCGATGTGTCGGAGGCCGGAAATGCCAAGGACGGTTTGGCATTGGCCCTTGTTTTAGAATGCGATTTGATTCTTCTGGACCTGTTGCTTCCAGGCGGAAGCGGGCTGGACATTCTCCAGAAAGTTCGAGCCAGTCGGCCGACGCTGCCGGTGATCATTCTCACCGCTCGGGGCGATGAGCCGGATCGGGTCAAAGGTCTGGCCCAGGGCGCGGATGACTATGTCGTCAAGCCGTTCAGCATCCGGGAACTGATTGCGCGTGTCCGGGCTGTACTACGAAGATCGCCAGGCCGCCCGCTGGATGTGACGGGCGTCCATTTTCCCGGTACCGGCGGGACAGCGGATCTCTTACGCAGAGAGGCCGTCCGCGCTGATGGCGCACGCATGGAGCTTTCCAAAACCGAGGTTGATCTGCTGCGCTTTCTGGCAAGCCAGGCGCAGCGCGCCGTGAGCCGGGAGGAAATTCTTCGCCATGTGTGGATGATCGAGCCGCAAGGCGTTGAGACCCGGACCATTGACATGCATATTGCCCGGCTGCGTGAAAAACTGGGCGACAAATCTCCAGAGTGCCAGACGATCGTCACGGTACGCGGCAAGGGGTACATGCTTTCACCTGATGCGCGCGTGACATCGCCCCGGCAGGAGGCTCAGGCGTGACACGAACGCAGACCAGCTGGGTGGTGTTCACAGTCGCCGTAGCGCTGGCGTTGAGTGTGATGATGTTTTTCACGCTCAAGGTATTGGACTATGAAAAAGCCTGGGCGCAATTGGAAGAACGGGCCGCATTGGAAGAAAACGTACGACTCGCCCTTTGGCGCATGGACTGGGCCGCGGCGACACTGCTGAACATCAAGGACATTCCCACCAAGCCTCAGACTGTCCACTCGGAAGTTCAGCAATCACAAGCGCAGGCCAAGGTTCAGGAACCCGAGCGCATTCAGCAAAAAATGGCTGATCCTGAGTTGATGCAGCAGGGTGATGATGCGATTCAGACTGATTCATACATCGGATATCAGAATAGAAACCGTATTTCAAAGTCGTATCAATCCCAGATGAGTCGATCTGATTACGGACAGCGTGCCGTATTGAACAACGTGGTGAAGCCCGCCGAAGATTGGGAGAAACTCGCACCGGAACTGCTCTCGAGGATCAAAGATATTTTCCCTGATGCGAGGCTGGTTCCTGCCGGGCCTGAGGCGGCGCCGGAAAAGGTGGATACGCGCAGGCTTGCATCCATTCCCGCGAAATTGCTGATCAAGGAAGACCAGAAACCATCCACTCCGCTGGCATGGAATACGCCTGTCCGGGTGTCGTTGATGGTGGCCTGGGCCAGCGCCATCGCGGCGGCCCTGGCGCTGGGGCTGTTGCTTAGAGGCGTGATTGGCCTCAGTGAACGCCGTGCCGCATTTGTCTCAACGGTGACGCATGAGTTAAGGACGCCGCTCACCACGTTCAGGATGTACTCGGAGATGCTCGCCACTGGAATGGTCGAGACGCCGGAGGCACGTAAACACTATCTCGATACGCTTGTTGTCGAGTCGGACCGGTTGGGTCATCTCATTGAAAACGTGCTCGCTTATGCACGCCTGGAGCGCCATCTTTCCCCGAAGGAAGCACGCGTGCTCAGCGTGCGCGAGCTTTTGGATCGCAGCGTTCCGGGATTGCAGCGCCGGGTGACTCAGGGGGGGCATGTCCTGCATGTCGATGTGGCGCCCGAGTGCGAGGGCTTAAGCTGTCAGGTCGACACCATCGCGGTGCATCAGGTGCTTTTGAACCTGATCGATAACGCATGCAAATACGGCCGCAGCGATGTTGTATTAATGGTCCGAAAAACAGGAGACAGATTGGAAATGACGGTGTCGGATTCCGGGCCGGGGCTGGACAAGGCACAGGTGGACCGGTTGTTTACGGCTTTCAGCAAGTCCAAGGATGATGCTGTGCCGGGTATCGGGCTGGGGCTTTATCTTTCCCGACGCCTCTCGTGCGATCTAGGCGGAGACCTGGTCTATCTGCCCGGAGGCGCCGGAGCGAGATTCGTATTCAGACTGCCCGTCGTAGGTGATTTTTCACGGTCGCATTAGGCTACGAGGCCGCTTACCTGGCCGCGCCACGCAGCGGCACGCGCAGGTGCGTACGCATCTGCGCAACCGGATCACCGGGGTGAATGATTTGATGGGCCTGCCACCCGCGCTCGCGTGCGCCGATGCAATTCACTTCGATGTCGTCGAAAAACATAATGTTGAATGGATCGATGCCGGTTTCCTGCTCCAGCGCCTGATAGATGGCCGGCTCAGGCTTGAAGGCGCCAACGATGTGGCTGGCGAACCGGTAATGGAGCCGGCCCAGATTAAGCCGTTCCACGAGCACCGGCCAGTGCATGCCGCTGGTGTTGGAAAGGCATGCGGTTTTCATGCCGGCGGCGTGAATGTCATCAATAAGCTGGTCGAGGCCTGGATAGGGATCACGGAGCCAGGCCGTCATGACATCCCGAACGTTTTGCGGCGTAACGCCGGTCACCTCGGCGGCCCGCTTGAGGTACTCAGCAGCATCGATCTTTCCGACCTCATGCAGGTAAACCACTTGATGAAAACGCGCCCGGGTTTGTTCTGAGTCGATCTCCGCAGGGCAGGGGATGCCAACGCGTTCGCACGCTTCCGGCCAACCGGAAACCAGCGCAATCATCACGCGGCCAATGTCAAAGACAACCAGTTGAGTCGGATGCATCAGGTCACCTCAAGAGGGGCTGGGCGTTATGTGACAACCCCTGCGGCTGTGGTTAGAGTTTTAGAGTGCCGGATTTTACCGGGAAAAGGAAGCGTACGTGCCCGGACTGCCTTCATGGTTGCCGATCCAGATCAAAACCCTGCTGGTTTATGGCGGCTCGTTTGACCCCATTCATTATGCTCACCTGACATTGCCGGAAATCGCCAGGCAAGCCGTCGGTGCGGACATGATTGCCTACATTCCAGCCGGAACGCCCCCGCATAAACAAGCCCAGGCGCGCACGCCCGGGCATCACAGGCTGGCGATGGTCCAACTGGCTCTTGAAGGAAACCAGCACGCCGTCGCACTCTCGCATGAGCTAGACCGCGCGATCCTCACGGGTAAGCCGTCCTTCACGGTTGACACCCTGGAAGGGCTCGCCGCGGAGCTTGGTCCGGGCGTGAAGCTTCGGCTTCTGATGGGGGCGGACATGCTGGCGATTTTCCCAAAATGGTACCGGTTTGAACGCATCCTGGAGCTTGCCGATCCCGTGGTGATGGTTCGGCCTCCAACGGATAAACGCGCAATGCTCAACATGCTTCCCAGCGGGCTGGACGTTGGTCAATGGGAGAGCCGGGTGGTGGAGGTGGAGCCAAACCCAATTAGCTCCACCCTGGTGCGCCTGCGCGTGCAACAAGGACAGGACATCCATAACCTTGTTCCCGATAAAGTGGCCGGGTACATCCGGGAGCATGGTTTGTATCTGTGAAGTCGGCCAGGCCGGCTAAGTGACGCCAAGAACCAGGAAGACATATACCACCAGGGCGATGAGCACCACCTTGGAGAGGATGTACACGCTGGCGTACATGATGGTGATTTCCATCGGGTTCATTTCCAGGAGCCATGCGCACATGGCCCAGAAAAGACCGTATCCGACGGCGCCTGTCATCACCCAGCTCATGCTGGAAGTGCCCAGGCCATCGGTGATGAGGTCCAGGCAGGACTCTACACATGTCAACGATCCTTCGAGCACGAAGGCGATAGCAATGAGTTTCAGCATCGTGGAGATGATGCCGTCAAAGGCAGAGCCCATGATCTTGACGCAAAGCAACAAGCCGATGAAGCCGAACACCGTCGAGAGGAACATGAAGATGACGGATCTCACGGATCGGAGGATCATCCATTTCGGGGCTTCCACTTCGGCGTCGTAGGCGGCCTTAAGCCTGCCGTATTCCGCATTGGATTCCCGGGCCAGGAGGTTGCCGGGGATGGTGTGGGCCTTGGAAGGTACCGCCGTTCCGTCGCTCTTTTGGGCGTTTTTAACGAGGGCGATGGTCTCCGGCGTGGTGGCCGGCTTGCTGTTGTCCTGCACAATGCGCTTATCGGGTTCATCCTTGCTGGGGCTGTCATCAAAGCCGCCAAAGCCTCCGAACATGGAGTGACCTGAACCGCGGCCGGATTTGGCGTCATTGGCATTTTCAATGGCGCTTTGGCTGGCCTTCATGTGGTCGATTTTCGGACCCAGCACCAGGATGTTCAAAACGATCAACGCGAGGCCGAAGATGATGCAGCTCAAGGGATAGACGTAAGCCCGGCGCAGGTGGTCGTTGGCCACTTCCTGCTCTTCCTCGTCGCGCCGGCGTTTTTTCATGTCCGCACGGGAGAGCGCTTCGCCGACCGCCATGGCGCCATTGGAATCAGGTTTGGGCCGGGGAAGATCGCCCAGGGAAGTATCGTTGGGGTTGATGACCGCTGACGCAGGGGTGAATGCGTCCAGGTTCAGGTCGTAGTTGCCGGTGTTGTGCGAGTCATCAAACGCATCAGGCCGGGGTGAATTACCCGAGCCCACGGGAGCGGGTTCATCCGGTTGGGTGGGGAGGAGGGGATCGTCCAGATCAAGCTGGAGCCGGCCGTCTTCGCCTACGGTTGGCCCGGCAGGGGGCCTGTGGCTGGATGAGCGATCGATTTCCCGGTCGGGATTGTTGCTGGGCATCACAAACCGGCCCGAGGCGAGCGTGCCGTCGTTGTCGATTTTCTGTTTCAGGTCATCCAGCAGATGAAGCCGGGCCAGTTCACCCACGGCGTCACTGGTGGCAATGGGCTGAGGCTCGCCTGAGTCCGCTCCGGAACCGGAACGCAGACCGGCATTGGCGGTAACGGCGTTGCCTTTGGGGGGAAGCGTGATGGTGGTCGGGGGGCCCGCGGCAAGATTGGGCATGCGAAACTTGCAGCCGCATGGGCAAAGGATCTTCTTGCTCGCCAACTCGTTGCGCCAGCGATATCGGACCCCGCAGTTGGGGCAGCCAATGTAGGTTGAATCCGAATCGGCCATACGCTTGCTATCCGCTTGAACGGTGCCGGACTCCCCAGATGTCAGATCCCGTCAACGAATGATGATAGATAATTCCGGTGCCGCCTTGTGCTTGGGAGCCTGGCGGTGGTGCTCGGGACACCCCGTGTGATGCTAACACAATCCCCGTCATCGGCAAGGGGATGACCAATGGAATTCCTGCTGAATATATGGATTCCACGTGTGATGGAATGCCGCTCCTGCTTCAGCGAAGGCAAGCGGCCGTCCCTCTGCACCCTCAATGGCAGTTTGCTCCGGCTGCATCGGCTTCCCGGCGAATGTCAATTTGGCAGTTTTAGTGTGCCCCTCACGCATCGCCGGTAGTATCAGGCCTTGAGAAGTTATGCGCCTCATGGCTGCTCATAGGGCGCAATCTCCGGGGTTTGGCTGGCATATCAAGCAACTTTTTGCGGCCAAGTCGCTTTCTTCATGCAAAGGCAATATGATTCGCTTGTAAGCCAGTGAGGCTCTTTAATGCCGCACTGGCCGACTCACCCAAACGATACCGTGCAGTGGGGTAAAGCCCTCACAGGATGGAAAGGGATGGACATGTTCGAACGCTTTACCGACCGGGCCCGAAAGGTGATGGCGCTGGCTAATCAGGAAGCCCAGCGCTTTAACCATGAGTACATCGGAACCGAACACATTCTCCTGGGCCTGGTCAAAGAAGGATCAGGCGTGGGCGCTAACGTTCTTAAGAACCTGGACGTCGACTTGCGCAAGGTCCGCCTTGAGGTCGAGAAGCTCGTCAAGTCCGGACCGGACATGGTCACCATGGGCAAGCTGCCTCAGACCCCTCGCGCCAAGAAGGTGATCGAGTACGCCATCGAGGAGGCACGCAACCTCAACCACAACTATGTGGGCACGGAGCACCTGCTCCTTGGCCTGCTGCGTGAGCATGAGGGCGTGGCCGCCCAGGTACTGATGAACTTGAGCCTCAAGCTCGACGAAGTGCGTGATGAAGTGCTCAACCTCCTTGGCGCCGGCAACAGCGAACAAGATGAGAGCCAGCGCAACCAACCCGGGCAGGCCAACCCGTCTATCACAGGCGGCGCTCCCGGCGAACAGCCTGGCGGCAAAAACTCCAAGAGCAAGACGCCCGCACTCGACAGTTTCGGCCGCGACCTGACTGAACTGGCCACCGAAGGCACCCTGGACCCCGTGATCGGGCGCGCCAATGAAATCGAACGCCTGATTCAGATCCTCTGCCGCCGCACCAAGAACAATCCGGTGCTGCTGGGTGAAGCCGGCGTGGGCAAGACCGCGATCGTTGAAGGACTTGCCCAGGCGATCATCAACAAGGAAGTGCCCGAGATCCTGCTGGACCGGCGCATCGTTGTGCTGGACCTGGCGATGATGGTCGCCGGCACCAAGTACCGCGGCCAGTTTGAAGAACGCATCAAGGCCGTGATGAACGAAGTGCGCAGGGCCAAGAACGTGCTGCTGTTCATCGACGAACTGCACACCCTGGTCGGCGCGGGTGGCGCTGAAGGCGCAATCGACGCATCCAACGTGCTCAAACCCGCGCTCTCGCGCGGCGAAATCCAGTGCATCGGCGCGACCACGCTGGACGAATACCGCAAGTACATCGAGAAGGACGGCGCACTTGAACGCCGGTTCCAGACGATTCTGGTTGAACCGCCGAATCCGACGGAAACCATTCAGATTCTCCAGGGTCTGCGTGATCGGTACGAAGCTCACCACCGTGTGCAGATCACCGACAGCGCCATCCGGGCGGCTGTGGAGCTTTCGACACGGTACATCACCGCGCGCGTTCAGCCCGACAAGAGCATCGACGTGATCGATGAAGCCGGCGCGCGCATTCGGCTCAAGAGCATGTCCAAGCCGCCGAATATGGCGGACATCGAAGAGCAGATCGAACGGCTCTCCATCGAGAAGGACAACGCCGTGCGCGCTGCTGATTATGAACGCGCTGCGGAACTGCGCGACAAGGCCGAAGAGCTTCGTAAGAAGAAGGAAACCCTCCAGAAGGAGTGGCGCAACAAGGCCAAGGAAGTCGACGGCGTGGTGGATGAAGATGTCATCGCTGAAGTTGTCAGCAAGATGACGGGTATTCCGCTCACACGGCTTGAGAAGGCCGAATCCGAACGGCTGCTGAAGCTTGAAGAAGAGCTGCACAAGCATGTGATCAGCCAGGACGAGGCCATCAAGGCCATTTCCAAGGCGATCCGGCGTGCGCGCTCGGGCCTTAAAGACCCGCGTCGTCCGATGGGCAGCTTTATCTTCGTCGGTCCTTCGGGCGTGGGTAAGACCCTGCTCTCCAAGAGCCTCGCGGAGTTCATGTTCGGTCATGAAGACGCGGTCATCCGCATCGACATGTCTGAATACATGGAGAAGCACAACGTCAGCCGACTCATCGGCGCGCCTCCGGGCTACGTCGGTTATGAAGAAGGCGGCCAGCTCACCGAGCGCATTCGCCGTCGGCCTTACGCGGTCGTCCTGCTGGACGAAATCGAAAAGGCTCATCCGGACGTGTTCAACATGCTGCTGCAGGTGATGGAAGAAGGCCAGCTCACCGACAGCTTCGGTCGCCATGTGGACTTCCGCAACGTCGTGCTGATCATGACCTCCAACATCGGCGCGGAACTGATCAAGAACAAAGGCGGCTTCGGCTTCCAAAAGGCCAACGAAGAAGCCAACTACACCAAGATCAAGTCCACCTTGCTGCAGGAAATCCAACGGTACTTCAGGCCGGAGTTCGTCAACCGGTTGGACGACGTGATCGTCTTTCGCCCGCTGACGCGCGAAAACCTGGTGAACATCATCGAATACGAACTCAAGAAGCTGCAAAAGCGGCTGGCTGAGCGGGCGATGGTGCTCAAGATGGATGACAAGGCCAAGGATTTTCTGATCGAAAAGGGCTACAACCCTGACTTTGGCGCTCGGCCTCTGCGCCGTGCGCTGGAGCAGCAAGTGGAAGACCCGCTTTCGGAGTCGATCCTGCGCGGTGAGTTCAAACCTGGCAACGTGATCCACGGGACCAAGGATGACGGTGCCGAAACGATTCGGCTCTATGTGGTGGAAGGCGAAGTTTCAGGCCTGACGCTGCCTGGAGAGCAGAAGGAAAGCCGCGAGCGCCCGGTGCCGCCCGCACCAGCCGCTTCGGGGCCGACGACTCCTCCGGCCGCTGAAAGCTCTTCGACCTGAGTTTGATGAAATTGAAGCTTGAATGCAACGGGTTTCGCGCAATGGCGCGAAACCCGTTGTGCTTTGTGGCAGGGCTTTCAGCGTGCAGGCGATTTGTCGCAGCATGACGAATGCGGGTTGATATGTCTTTTATTTCTGTTAAAACAGAAATATCGAAAATACCAAAGTGGAGCGGGTTATGAAAGTCGTTATCGCGGGAGGCATTGGGCAATTGGGAGGTGACCTTGTGCAACGGTTTGTCGCCGATGGGCATGATGTGGTGGTACTGGCCCGGTCCATGAGGCCCTCGCCAGGCAGGGTGGTGCTCTGGGATGGGCAAACGCTTGGGACCTGGGCCAGAGAACTTGACGGCGCAGACGTGCTGATCAACCTGGCAGGCCGGAGCGTCAACTGTCGTTACAACCCTCAGAACCGAAAAGAAATCATGGATTCGCGTGTCGCTTCCACACGCGTACTGGGCGAGGCCGTTGCGCAGACCAAGTCTCCCGTCGGGCTTTGGCTGCAATCCAGCACAGCGACGATTTATGCGCACACCTACGGCGCGCCCAACGACGAAGCGACAGGCGTACTGGGGGGAAACGAACCCGGCGCGCCTGATACCTGGAACTTCAGCATCGATGTGGCCAAGTCCTGGGAAGCTGCTGCAAACAAGGCCAAGCCACCGGGAACACGCATGGTGCTGCTGCGTTCGGCCATGGTGATGGCGCCCACGCCAGGCGGTGCATTCGCCATGCTGCTGGGTCTGGCCAGGTTCGGGCTCGGCGGCAGCGTCGCGGGCGGACGTCAGTTCATGTCCTGGGTCCACACGCAGGACTTTTACCGGGCAATCAACTGGATCATCACCCACAAGGAGCTTCAGGGCCCGGTCAATATTGCGACCCCCAATCCGCTTCCCCAATGCGAGTTTATGCGCGAGATACGCAAGGCCTGGGGCATGCCGGTCGGTCTGCCCGCCACGGCATGGATGGTGGAGGTCGGCACATTCATTCTGCGCTCGGAATCCGAATTGATCCTAAAGAGCAGGCGGGTGATTCCCGGCAAGCTCAGCGCTTCGGGCTTTACGTTCACCTATCCGGATTGGGCTGCTGCCGCCAAGGATTTGTGCCGCTTGTCGCGTTGAGGTTGTTACCCTTTTGAATCATGACGACGATTAACGACCCAGCGTTGATTCACGCCCTCCGTACGGCCCGGCATATCGTCGTGCTCACCGGGGCCGGGGTCAGCGCCGAATCTGGGATTGCCACGTTTCGTGACGCACTGACAGGCCTTTGGAGCCGGTTTAAAGCGGAAGACCTGGCGACGCCGCAAGCGTTCATGCGGGATCCGGAGTTTGTTTCACGCTGGTACGACCAGCGGCGGTGCCAGGTCGCCGGATGCAAGCCCAACGCCGGACATGTCGCCCTGGCCAAGCTACAGCAAGCCACGAAAGCAGCGGGAAACCGTTTTACGCTCATCACCCAAAATGTCGATCGGCTGCATCAGAGCGCCGGGTCATCCGATGTGCTTGAGCTGCACGGCACGCTCCATGTCTGGCGGTGTGTCCGCTGCGGTGAGGCAAAGTTGGAAACCGGACCTGCATTCGAGAAATACCCGGTGAAATGCGCCTGCTCCGGTAATCGCAGGCCGGGTGTGGTCTGGTTTGGTGAGAACCTGGATCATGCCGTGTTGAGGGCTGCGGCCTTGGCGGCGCAACAGGCGGATTTGTTCATGAGCCTCGGTACCAGCAGCGTGGTTCACCCCGCAGCGGGCTTGATCGATCTGGCCATCCAGGCACGGGCCAACGTGCTGGAGGTGAACCTTGCGCCCACCGACTACTCCGACCGGATGACTTGGTCGATCCAAGGCAAAACAGGCGAAGTTTTACCCGAATTGGTGAGCATGGCTCTTGCCAATTAGAACCGTCACGGAATAATGGGACCGCGATCCGTGAAGTCACTTACATGATCAAACTTTAGTGGAATCAAGGCCATGATGACTGATGAACAAAAGTACATGTTCGATGTCCAGGGATACACCGTGATCAAAGGCGCGCTTGATCCCGACACCGTCGTCAGGATGCGGGCTGAAATGGATCGGCAGGGGATCAAGGATGCGCAGAACAACGCCAATCTTTCGAGGTTTTCCAAGTTCCTCTCCTGGGGCCCGGATTGGCGCAATCTGATCGACCATCCCAGCGTGTTTGGCCATCTGGAAGAGCTGATCGCCCCCAAATTCCGGCTTGACCACGCCTACGGCATGGCGATGTCTGCCGATGGCGAGAAGGCCCCTGAGGGCAACGAGATGCACCATGAGGCCAACATGTTTGGCTATGGATGTTTTTATGTGGCCACCGGTCGGGCGATGCACACCGGGCTCATTGTGGTGAGCTACGCCCTGACGGATATCCCACCCGGCGCAGGCGGGTTTATCTGTATTCCCGGCTCTCACAAGGCAGCCTACCCGACCCCGCATCGGCTCTACAGCATGAAAGACAACCCCATGTGGCGTCAGGTGCCCCAAAACGCCGGAGACGTGCTGATCTTCACCGAGGCGCTTACGCACGGCACCATGCCGTGGTCCCTCAAGACCGGTGAACGCAGGAGCGTGCTGATGAAGTATTGCCCGGGGTACATGCAGTGGGGTGGGAAACCGATGGATTCAGACATCGAAGGCCTGACCGAACGCCAGAAAAACATTCTGGCCGGTCCATCCGTGTGGAGTCGGCCCGCTTTGACTTGATACATTTCTACGACCGGCATCGGCGTGAAAGACTGTCAGCCTATGGAACCTTGGATTAGGCTGAGCCGTCTAAATACCAGACGCGTCATCATCATCGGCAGGTGTTGACCGACTTGTAAACGTTATAACGTGAGATTGAGACAAGATATAACCGTCAGAACGGTGTTTTTGGAGACTGGCGTGGCAATCGAGCAAGGCAGCCCCAAGCCGGGCGTGCGTAAAAAGAAATTATCCTGGGTGTTGGCAGCGGGGGTTGCGGCACTGGCGGCGATGTCGGGACTGGTGGGCCTTCATGCGCAGCCGCCGGGCAACGGTAACGGCAAGCGGATGATCGATATCAAGCCCAGCGAAGACGGCAAGGGTCAGGTCATCACTGTCCGGTCCAAGACGGATTCAGGTTTTGCGCTGGTTGAGCTTGTAAATCCCAAATCCAAAGCCGTCGAACGCGTCCTGTATGCCGGCACCATCAGCGAACCCGTGACGATTCAGGCTCGCGCCGACGACCGGCTTAAGCCTGGGTCATACATGATTCGGGTGCGCGATGGTATCGAAGTGGTGCTGGACAAGGCCATCGACCGTCCGGACACCAAGGACGGCAAATGGGTCAACCCTTCGGGCATCTGCATTCAAAACGGGGCAATGTACATCGTCGACGGGGGGCTGGAAACGCCAGTGCTGGTGTTGGACCCGAACCCTGAAAAAGAATGGCTCAA